>JAGAEF010000005.1 GCA_017613255.1 Lentisphaeria bacterium | reverse complement strand
TAGCGTTTGGAAAAACCGTTCACCACGGCGGTGCGTTCCCGCATGCCCGGACGCGTCAGAATGCTTTCCGCATGTTTCCCGTCGAACACCAGATGTCCGTAAATCTCATCGGAAACGACGATAAGATCATGTTTCTTCACTAGTTGGGCGATCCGGTCCAGCACCTCGCCGGGAATGACGGCTCCGGTGGGATTGGCGGGGGAATTGAGTACCAGAAGCCGGGTTTTCGGCGTGATCCGTTTTTCGATCTCCTCCGGACGCACCACAAAGGCGTCTTCGGGACGGGTCTCCACGAAAACGGGATTTGCGCCCAGGGATTTCACCACTTCGCCGTAATTGATCCAGTAGGGCGCGGGAATGATCGCCTCGTCGCCGGGATCCAGGAGACTCCAGAGACAAAGATAAGCCGACTCCATCGCCCCGACCGTGACGATGATCTCCGAAGCGGGATCGAAGGTCATGCCGTATTCCCTGCGGGCGTCTTCGGCGATCGCCCTGCGGAGATCCGGCAGGCCTGCATTGGCACTGTAACGGGTCTTCCCTTCTTCGATGGCGCGGCATCCGGCCTGACGCACGTTTTCAGGCGGGGGCAGATCCGGGTCTCCCAGCGTGAGATCGATCACGCGAGAGTATTTCTGTGCTTCATCGTAGATCCGCCGCGGTTCCGATGGGGTGAGGTTTCGGGCTCGTTCGGAAAGTTTCATTCTATCTCCTTCCTTTCGGGTGCAGTTTTCGTTCGGAATAATATAAACGGATGAGAGCGGATTGTCAATAGGACAGAATTGCTGAAACTGGACTCAAATTGCTTTTTCGGTCTTTTGTCTTGCGGAAAGCACCCCGAAAAAAACAAAAAACGCAGCGGCGCAGGAAACCTGTTCTGCGGAAATGACCGATTCCGGGACGGCGGCAGATTTTTTCACGCGTTCCGGGGGCGTCAGGAAGATCAGTTCAAAAGATCGTTGCGTTCCACGGGAAGAACACATATATCGTCCAGATCCGCTTCGCCGTGGACGAAAAAGGAGAGACGGAGGATTTCCGGTCCCCTTACCGGATAGTTCACGCTGAACGACTCCCATTTGGTTTTGTTCCCAAGCGGGAACGCCCGGATCGGGACGCGTTTCATGAATTTTCCGGTCTTTGCGTCATAGAGAAACATGTTCACGGCGATTTTCCCCGAACCCCGGGCGGAAAAGCGTATGGAAAGATCTTTCGAATAGTTTTCCGGGAGAATGACCTTCTGATAAATGCCTTCTTTTCTGATCCGGAGGAACCGTTCTCCGGCGAAGGCATCCCCCTTCACTTCTTCGCATTCGCCTGCGGGCCGATTTTCCCGGGACCAGAAAGGAAGTTGGCCTTTTCCGGGCTTGCCTTTCGAGGATTCGGACGTTTCTTCGAAGGAACCGTTTTTGAGGATGATCGTCACGGAATTGAAGGATTCCGGATTCCCGTAGGAGCCGTCGCCCCAGGAGGAAAGTTCCTTTGTCCCGTCTTCGAGTCGCCGGTTGCGGCACACATTGATGCGCCACGGAGTATCCCTGTAGGGCGCCGTGGAAAAGACTTTGCGGGGGATCTTGACTTCCGTTACGATCCGGTCTTTGAGGACAAGGGTTTTCGATTCGATTTCGAAATCGAACTTTTTGTCTTTTTTCCCGGAGGAAGCGTCATAGAATTCATCGTAAACGACGTCTTTGGAGTTGATGATCCAGTGGGCAAAGCGTTTGAGCACCGAGGCGGGATCCGCAAGAAAGATCTCGACGGAGTTGTCGTTGAAAACGCTGCCGTCCCGTTTCGTTTCGGCAACAAGGATTTTGTCCGGGGAATCCTCGAAAGCTTCGATGCCAAAATAGATGAAATCCGAATCGAAAAGGACTCTTGCATGCGTCTGTTTCGTCAGGGCTTTTTTCGTATGCGCCGCATTCCGGACGAAATCGCCCGTGACCTTGGCGTTCTGCCAGCCGGGCTCGTCCAGCTTTCCGTCGATGACGATTTTTCCGTTCCGCCACGCGGCGCTTACCGTGCTGTTCACGGCGGCCTGATAGTTCTTTGCCGCATTCAGCCAGAGGAGGCGGAAATATTCCGATTCCTGCCGGATCCTCCGGGCCGCCGCGGGATCATTGGCGGCGGCTTTGCCCGCATCGGCAAGGTACTTGAGCAACAGTTCCTTGGAGCCCTTCTTCGAAAGACAGCGTCCTATGTCCGTCCCCGACTGCTTGTAGCAGATATGGCCGGGGGTGTCGAGATAAAGTTCCGTGAGGAGCTCCCTGTACTTTTTCATGACACTCCACGCAGGTCCGTAATAGCGGGAGGAAACGTCCTCCAGCACCGATCGAAAATCCTGATCCGGGTTCCACAGCAGATGCGCGGTCAGGTAAACGCTCTGCCACTGGCAGCGCCACGCTTCCCGGAGCATGGGAAGATTGGGCAAACCCTTCGGGAAGTTGCCCTCGGGAGTCGTCACAAGGTAAACCAGCCCGGAAACGGCATTCTTTTTGAAATACCTTATGTCTCCCGCCATGACCGATTCGATGGGAAGATAGAAATAGGAGCGATCGTCCAGCAGCGTTTCCTGATACCCCCGTTCCACCAGCGCGTTTCCGAACTTGGCCCAGCCGGAATAGACCTTCCGGAAACGTTCGTTCCGGGAACAGGAAGAGTCTCCCAGATCGTGCCGGTAACAGCGGTAATGATCGCAGATGCGTATGACAAGGGAAGGATCGGGTTTGACTCCCTTCGGAGGATCCTGATACGTCTGGTAGGCCCAGGCAAGAAGCTGGGCTTCGGGGTGCTTTTTGTGAACTTCGGCGGCAACGCGGTTGATGAATTTGTAGAACCGGGTCGTTACGACTCCCCGGGCCTTTTCCTCCGGATTGTCGTCTTTCCGGCATTCGGGGCACTCGCACCAGACGGGAACGTCGTTGTTGCCGATGAGATACTGTTCCGTCACCGGGTCTTTTTCGAAGGCGCGGCAGATCCCTTCCGCCACCAGTTTCAGAACGTTTGGATTGGTGAGACAGGGCTGGGAAAGCCACCTTACGACCCTCCGGTCTTTGACTTCGACCTGACGGATGCGTTTTCCGTTCACCAGCGCGAAATATTCAGGGTGTTTGTCGAAAAGCCGGTCCGGAACCAGTTCCGCAAGCGTGTGCCCGCCCGTATGGATGATCGCCCCCCGCTCTTCCAGCTCTTTCCTCCAAAGCGTATAGGAAGCTTTGTCCGTGACAAGCTGCATCCGGTTCCGGACGATCCAGTTCCATGTTTCCAGATAACGTCCCCGGGCCGAATGGACATGCTGGATCGTGCGGGTGGTGAAGAACGGTTTCTCCTGAATGCACGCAAAGGGAACCGAAACCGTCGGGGAAACGGGGCAGAATTCCTCCCCCGGATAAAACCAGCGGACGCCCAGAAATTTTTCGATGAAGGCGTATGCGCCGTACAGGATCCCTCTTCCGGTGTTTGCGGCAATCTCCATACCTTTCCCGGTAACGGTGATCCGGTATCCCTCATCTCCCAGAGCCTTTTCCTTCAGGAGACGCAGACTTATGGGAACAAGTCCCCCGATTTCCCGATCCGAAACGGGACACGGGGCAGCCCCCGCCCTTTTTCCGATGTAGGAGGAAAGTTCGGAAGCGGCGAAGCGCACCGTCGGAGGCGGATTTTCCTGCGTAAGAACGAAGCAGCGCGTTTGAGAATTTTTGACTAGTTCCAGCGTTTCCGCGGAGAGCAGCGGGAGAGCCCACAAGGCGATGATAAACGGGATGAATTTCAGCATGTCGAATTCCTCAAGCTATATTAGTACTGTATGGGAAAACGTTAGTTCGTTTCTCCGCCGAACCTTCCGCCCGTCCAGCGGATCGAGTTGCCGTAGGGGGAGGCGATCCGTATATAGCACCCCAGGGAATTGTCGCCGTAGGGCTGGAGTTTGTGGCACTTGACGGAGCCTGCACGCATATCCCCGTAGAGGATGTTGACGGCTCCGTCGTGCCGGAACGGGTCGGCTACTCCGTTGCCGGAGGAGGTGGACGGAGAGGAGCGGACGCTGTTGCTTCCGTGCTGGGCAGCGGCATCCTTGGTGTCCAGAACCACATAAAGCACCCCCGGGCGGGGGATTTCCGCCAGTCTGGCACTGGCAGCGCTCCAGGTGCCCGTCTTGGCGTATTTGGATCCCAGATTCATGTAATTGTAGCCGTATCCGGGACAGAGGGAGGTTGTTCCGTTGACGTTCATCTGCTCTTTTCCGGCGACCGTCACGGAGAAAGCGGGATCGACGAAGGTCTTTGGGGAAACATATT
>JAGAEF010000065.1 GCA_017613255.1 Lentisphaeria bacterium | reverse complement strand
TCCTCCTTAATGACGGGGAGCATTTTCCTGTAGAGGGTGGAACTGCCGGGGAAAATCACGGTAAAGGCAAGTTTCCCGCCGTCCTTCTCCCGTATGCCGTCGCCGTCGGTATCCTTCCAGCCGCACTCTTCCAGCATCTTCGAAGCTTTGGCGATATCGAAGGGATAGGTGGCAAGGGCAGGATCGCAGGCGGAGGATTTAGGGGCGAACGGCCCGGTCACCGGCTCGGCAAGACCGAAATACACGTCTTTGAGAAGCTTTTCCCGGTTGACCAGATGACTCAGCGCCTGACGCACCTTTTTTTCCTGAAATACGGGTTTTTTCTGATTGAACCCGATGTAGTTGTAGGAGAACGAGCTTCCCCGGAGTTTCTTCAGGAAGCCGCCGGGACCGAACTCCTTCGTATTGGTCCGGCTGATCCACTGATCCGGGGTGGGGTGATCCAGATCCAGATCTCCGGAAAGAAGCGCCTGAAGCCTCGTGTTGGGGTGCTGGATGATGTCGAAGGCGATTGTTTCCAGAGGGGGCATGATCCCCAGTGCTTTCCCGTAGTAGTCCTCGAAGCGGCGCAGAACGATCCTTCTGCCCTTTTCCCAGCGGTCGAACCGGTAGGGGCCGCAGCCCACGGCCATGCGGTTCCGCTGATGGTCGTCGTTGAACTTTTTGCCGGAAAAAGGTCCTTTGTAGGCGTGATAGAGGTGCCGGGGCAGGGGGGAGAGGGAGAGCGTGATGTCTTCGGAAAGGAAATAGGGCCTGCTCCACACCACGTCGAACTCCTGATCGTCGAAGACCTCGATGCGGTCCAGATCGGCAAGATAGGAGCGCAGGGGAACGGCATCCACCTCCTTGTTCTTCACCACGTCCACGAAGAACTTGAAATCGTGGGCCGTCACCGGGACCTTTTCCCATTTTTTCCCGGTCACGGGATCGGTGAAGTCGTGCCAGAAAATCCCTTTGCGCAGACGGATCCTCCAGCGGAGCTTGTCCTTGGAAACCTTCCAGGAGACCGCCATTTTCGGGAAATACTTCCCGCTTCCGTCATCCATGTAATCCCGTTCCGCGAGGGTGTCGTTCACTTTTTCCCAGATCTGGGAAACGTAGGAATCGTTGTTGATGAGCATGTTCATATTCCCCACGTCGGAGCCGAAGGCGCTCAGAAGCCGCCCTCCGGAAACGGCGGCGGGGTCGAAATATTTCCGGTTGGCCACCATGGCGACTTCCTCTTTTTCCCTTCCTGCCGTCTCCTGCGGGAGGGCGGAAGAAGAGGAAACGACGGTCAGGGTTTTCCCCGGAAGGGAGGAAATTCCCCCCTGTTTCTGAAGGTTCTCCACGGCAAAACGCAAAGAATCCAGCGCATTGACAAGAACGATCCCTCCGGCAAGAAGCAGGAGCCCCAGAAGAGTGACCACGACGTTGAGATAGGTATTTTTCCCCATGGAAGAATTCCTTTTTGACCCTCTCCGGCCGGGAAAGGGTGTTTTTTTCGCTTTTTCCCTATAATTATACAGCTTCCCCGCTTGAAAAACAAGCGTTTTCACCGTAAAGTTTAAGAAATCGTTTTATTTTCCGGCAAAATTCCTCTCCGGAGCGGGGGGAATACAGTCCCGGAGAGAAAACAAAAACCGAAAGGAAGAAAATGAAGAAAGTTCAGCTTGAGACCATTCTGGGCAGCATCACACTGGAACTGGATGAGGAAAAGGCGCCCGTGACCGTGGCCAATTTTCTGGAATATGTGAAAAGCGGTCATTTCGTGAATACCATTTTCCACCGGGTGATCCCCTCCTTCATGATCCAGGGCGGCGGATTCACGCCGGACATGGTCCAGAAGCCCGCCAACGCCCCCATCAAAAACGAAGCGGGCAACGGACTCTCCAACCGGAGAGGCACCATTGCCATGGCCCGCACCTCCGTGGTGGACAGCGCCACCTGCCAGTTCTTCATCAATACCGTGGACAATTCTTTCCTCGACCACACTTCCGATACGCCTCAGGGGTTCGGCTACTGCGTCTTCGGCAAGGTCGTTGAGGGCATGGACGTGGTGGACAAAATCGAAAAATGCCGCACGACCAGCTGCGGTATGCACGACGACGTGCCCGTGGATCCCGTGGTCATCATCCGCGCCGCGGAGATCCCCGCGGAAAACGCCTGACGAAAGGATTTTCCTTTCCCATGAAGAAGAACCTCATCCCCTCTCTGGAGGAGATCACCCGTTGCGTGCGGCTGGAAAATGGGCTGGAAGCGTACATCCTTCCCCTGAGAAGCGCCCCCGTGGTCTCCGTGCAGGCGTATGTACGCACCGGAAGCATCCATGAGGAGGAGTTTCTGGGCTGCGGGCTCTCCCATTTTCTGGAACACATGCTTTTCATGGGAAGTTCCCGCTATCCGGGGAATGCTGCCTCCGACAAGGTTTCCGCTCTGGGCGGATACTTCAACGCCTGCACCGGAAGGGACTATACCTCCTACATCGTCTTTCTCCCCTCCCGCCATTTCGGGGAGGCGCTGGATATTCTGGACGACATGCTGCGCAATCCCCTCTTCCCGGCGGAAAAGTTCGAATCGGAAAAGAACGTGATCCTGCGGGAAAGCGCCATGTACGACGACTCTCCGGAAAGCCGGCTGGACGATCTTCTTTCCCATCTGCTCTTCCCCACCCATCCCGCCGGGATCCCCATCATCGGATACCGGGAAAAGATCGAAAGCGTGACAAGGGAGACCATGTGCGCCTACTATCGCAAAAGATACTCCCCTCACCGCTGTTTCTATGTCATTACGGGGGATGTGGATGTGGAGAAGACGGAGGAACTTTTCCGGGAGAAGTGCTCCTCCTGGGCCATGGGGGACCTTCGGGAACCCTTCCTTCCGCCGGAGCCCCCCAATGCCGCGCGCCGGGAACTGGTTTCCGCCTTTGCCGATCCCCAGACCTACCTGGGGATCTCCTGGCACACGCCCGACGCGAATGATCCGGACTACCCCGCCGTGAAGGCCTTTTTCAATCTTCTGGTGCAGAGCGACAATTCCCGTCTGGACCGGAAGCTCGTGATGGAAAAGGAGCTTGCCTTCGACGTCAGCGGCAGCATGGAAAGCAATACCTCCTTTGCCAGCGCCGGGATTTTCGCCACCTGCGAGTACGGCAAAAGGGAGCGCCTTTCCCGGGAGCTTTTCAAGACGGCGGCGGAATTCATCCGCGTGGGCCCCACGGAAAAGGAGCTTCAGGGAGCCGTCACCCGGGTGCGGGCGCAGCACTGCCGCGCCTTCCTTACGGTGAAAAATCTTGCCTCCGCCGCGGGAGGGGCCCTTCTGTACACGGGAAGCGTGAAAAGCATGGATTCCTTCCTGACCCGCTTCCAGAGTCTCACGCCCGACGAGGTCCGAGCCGCGGGGGAAAAATATTTCCGGGAGGAAAATTCTTCGGAAGTCTTTCTCGTCCCTCAGGGGAAGGAGGAGCGGAAGAGGAGCCTTTCCCGCCGGAAAGACACTTCTTCTTCCCGTCCGGTCTCTTTCCGCACGGGGAACGGATACAGAGTCGTTTTTCTGGAAGAAAAAGGCAGTTCCTTTGTCCATTTGAGCTTGTTTCTGCCCTGCGGGATCTACTGCGGAAAAGGCGGAAGCGCCGCAGGCCCCCTTCTGGCGGATCTTCTGCCCACGGGCACGAAGAAATATACGGAAGAAGAGATCTGCGCTCTCCTCAGCGACAACGCCGTTTCTCTGGACATCCGTGCGGGGAGCGCCTCCCTGCGCTTCACGCTGAGCGCCCTGCGGGAAAAATGGGACATTGCCGTGGAGATTTTGCGTTCCCTCCTTCAGGAAGCGCTTTTCGACAGAAAGAAACTGGAACGGGAACGGCTCTCCCTGCTGGAGGAGTACCGGAGCAATCTTGCCAATCCGGAGTATTACGCCTTCGACGTCTTCTGCTCGGAAATGGCGGGGGAAAGCTATTCCCCCTCGCCGGAAACCCATCTCAAAAGCATGGAAACTCTTTCCGCAGGGGAACTCAAAACGATCTTCGAAACGGTTTGTCTTTCCCCGGAAAAGGCGGTGCTGGGCCTTTCCGGCGCCCTTACGGAAAAGGAGGCGGCAAAGTCCGCGGAAACGTTGCTGGGCTCCCTGAAAGCTCCCGGACGTCCTCTGCCCGTGCTTCCGCCCAAATCGTATGAAAAGGGCGTGCGGCGTCTCCAGCTGGAACTGGACAAGAACCAGTCCATGTTCCTTTTGGGCTTTCCGGGGTGCACGGCCTCCAGCAGGGACCGTTTCGCCCTGAGCATCCTTAAAGAAGCCGCAGGGAGCATGTCCTCCCGGTTGTTCGACGTGGTGCGCAACCAAAACGGACTGGCCTACTATACGGGCATAAAACTCATCTCTTCTCCCGCCTTCGGAGAGCTTATCTACTATGCGGGAACGGAAAAAAAGTCCCTGAAAAAGCTGGAATGCCTTTTCGAAGAGGAGATCCGCAGGGTGCGGGAAAAGGGGCTTACCCCGCAGGAGATCGAAGAAGCCAAAAAATGGATCGTCTTCCGGGAGGCCGTCCGCAGGCAGGAGCCGGGGGCCCTTGTGCACGAAATGGCCCGGAACGAGTTTTTCGGCGGCTCCTTCCGCGAGGCCCTGCGGATGGTCGATCTGATCGAAGGTCTTTCCGTGAAGGAGATCAATTCCGTCATTGCAAAATATCTCTCCTCCCCCACCTCCCTTGTTCTTTCGGTGGTCCCGCCGGAAAAGGGAAAAAGCGGAAAGAAGAGGGGCTCTTCCCCCGGAAAATAAGTACGAAAGGAAAGAAAAAACCGTTTTTTTCCGGAAAACGATTTGAGATTTTCCGCAACGGTGCTATATTAAAGGACGATTTTACCGGAAAAGACTTTTGTAAAAAGGAACATGAAATGGGAAACCTCAGAAAAAAACGCCGTAAAAAAATCGCTCAGCACAAACGCAAAAAACTGCTGAAGGCTCAGCGTCACAAGACCAAGTAAGGTTTTTGGCCTTGCAGCACGTCCGGGACGGGAATATATTTTTCCCGTCCGGAAACTTCCTCCTCCCGCGAAGCGCATGAGCGGCATTTTAGTTGCCGGAGGGAAAACTATGCTGTATCGTTGGAAGATCGGAGCGGCCGCCGGACTTTTGTCCTGCGGGCTTTTTTTGTTTTCCGGGGATGTGACAAGCGATTTTCTTTCCCCGGAAAAAAGCGCGTTTCTTCCTTCCGGGAGTCCCGTCCTTGCCGACGGGGCGGATCCCCTTCTTGACGGGGAAACGAAATTTGCGATTCTTTTCTCCCGCCTTGCCGGGAAAGATCCCCGAATGCCTTTGAGCGAAAAGGAGAGAGAGGAGATCTTCGCCGTTCTGGAAAAGACGCCGGAAAGCGTCTTTCTCGTCATGACCCTTGCCGTGGAGTTCAAAAAGATCCCCCCCGGAGAGAAAAGGGCCCTCTTTACGGAAAAACTGGGAAAGACCGCGGAAAATGCTCCGGGAGCCTTTTATCTTGTCTGCGTGGCCGCCGACATGTTTCAGGAGCTGGGGAAAAAGGAGGAAGCGGCAAACCTTTTCCGCAAAAGCGCCCGTTTCCTTCTGGAAAAAAAGAACGGGGCAAGGGAAAATCTTCTGAAAGGGGAAAAGAGGGAATACGCTCTGTACCTTTTCCGTTCTCTGGCAAGGCTTCTCACGGAGAAAAAGGAGCCGGAGAAGGTGTGTTCCCTGCTGGAGGAAACCTTCGAAAAAGGGCTCTTCGAGGAAGATCTCCTGCTTCTGCAGTTCCTTTTGCTCAACCGTTTCCGTCTGCTTTCCTCCGGGGAAAAGGGCCGGGAAAATCCTCTCTTCTTCTGGCAGGAGACAAGGGAGGAAAAGGCGCAGAAGGCCTTCGAACAGGCCGCCGAACGGTACGGGAAGGCCGTGGAAAAACGCCACCGGGAAGGGAAAAGCATCCTGCCGGGTCAGCACCGGGTCGCTTTCCAGGTCCTTTCCGAAAGCGGAAAGTATAAGGAGATGCCTTTTTCCATCCTCCTTTCCGAAATTCTTTCTTCGAAAGACGCTTCCCAGCTTCCGTTGCTGCTCCTTTCGGATCTTTTCGCGCAGAAAAAGGAGGAGAGCAACTCTGCAAGAGTGTGGAAAAAAGCGCTCTCCGATCCCGGATTCTTCCCCTCTCCGGATGCCTGGTCGCCCTTCTTCGTGCTTGCCGTAAAGTTCCTGCAGTCCGGGAATCTTGCGGAAGCTGCCGCCGCTCAGGAAAAGGCGTATATAGCCCTGCCTCACAGCCGCCGGAGCATCTTCCCCCTTGCAAGGGTCTATGCTCTGCAGAGAAGATTCGCTCTTGCACAGAAAGTTCTGGAGGAACTGTTCCCCGATCCGGAAGCGCTTGTTCTGGCGGCGGACCTTCACATGCTGGCGGATGAACCGGAAAGGGCTCTGGTATTCTATTTGCGTGCCGATGCCGCCGCCGAAAAGGGGCGGAAAACCTTGCCTCCCTCTCCGGGGAAGAACGGGGCAAAGACTCCCCGTGCCCGTACGGGGGAAGTGCTTTCCCAGTTTTCCCGCCGGCAGTTCCAGATCGCCCTCTGCGCGGAGAAACTGGGCAGAAACGATCTTCTGGAAAAGCACCTGAAAAAACTCCTTTCGGAGGATCCGGGGAATGCCCCCGCCATGAACTTTCTGGGGTACAGCCTTGCCCTGCAGGGCAAAGATCTGGATTTTGCGGAACAGCTTATTGTTCTGGCTCTGGCGCAGGAAAAGGAGAATTACGCCTATCTGGACTCCCTTGCCTGGGTGAAGTTCCGGAAAAAAGAGTACAAGAAGGCAAAGGAAATCATTCTCAAGGCGCTGGAGAAGGCGGAGGGGCCGGAAGCGCCGGATCCGGTCATTCTCGACCACGCGGGCGATATCTTCCTTGCGCTGGGGGAAAAGGTTCGGGCGCGGGAATACTTCGAGAGGTCGCTTGCCACCTATTCTCCCGAACTGGATGTGGAAAAGGTTCTGGAAAAATTGAAGAAACTCCCTGAGACGGCCGGAAAACCCGGGGAAGGAAAAAAGAAATGAAGAAGGAAAAATGGTTCGATCCCTTTCCGCCGGAAGTCCGGGTCATCGGCGTTCCCGCGCCCGCTTCCGCAGTGGACGGGAAAAAGCTTGCCCAAAGTCTCCGGATCGCGGAAGAGCTGGGGATCAGGGTCAAGCTGGGCGATTTCCGGAACGCGCCAAGAGGAGAAAAGTATTTTTCCAGCGATGTACCGTACCGGATCGAAGAAATGAACCGTTTTCTGCGGGATGAGGAGATCCAAATGATCCTCTGCGCCCGGGGCGGGTACGGCTCCGCCTATCTCCTTGACCATCTGGATTACGGGGCGCTGAAAAATCGGAAAACGCCGCTTCTGTTAGGGGGGTACAGCGATATCACCGCCCTGCATCTGGGGTTGCTTTCCCGAAACATTTTCGGCGGGATAACCTGTACCATGTTCGGGCATTTTGCCGATGTTGCCGGAAACCGGAATATGGCGCTCTCCATGAGGGAAAGTATTGCTTCCGCCCTGAAAATGGGGCGTTTTCTTTCTCCTTCTCCCGCAGAAAAGATCCCCGGGGGCCTTGTCCGGAAGAAAAGGTTCCGTTTGCGTCATTCCTTCGGGGAAGAGGGGAAATTCCTTCCGGTGCACGGGGCAATCGTCCCCGCAAATCTCACGCTTCTCACCCGAATGTGCGGGACTCCCTATTTCCCGGATCTTTCGGAAAAACTTCTCCTTGTGGAAGAGGTGAGGGAAGCCCCCCGGAAGGTGGATTTTTCCTTCCTGCAGCTGCACCTTGCAGGTCTTCTGGAAAAGTGCGCGGGAGTTCTGCTGGGGCAGTATACCGACTGCGGCACATCCCGGGAACTTTTCCGGATCTTCCGGAGAATGGCGAAGCTGTGCGGAAAGCCCTTCTGCGGATTCATCCCCTTCGGCCACGGGGAACACCCTTCCGCCCTGATCTGCGGGGAACCCTGCCGCATCGAAGAGGACGGGAGCGTTTTTCTTCTGCGGTAAATTCCGTTTCAGTCGAAGCGCAAAGAGAGCTTGTACTGAAGGAGGGGAACGAAACGGTCCTTATTCTTCTTCCGTTCCGGAACGGGGGAAAGGAAGACGGCGCTCATGGATTCCCCGATCCTGCCCTTTTCCAGCACTTGGGCAAGGTCCTCCAGAGAGGCGATCTTCTGCCCGTCCAGCATGACCAGCAGATCCCCCCGCCGGAGCCTGTCGGGCGTTGCGGAGGTAAGCCCGCTGACCAGAAAGCCGCTTTTCACGGGAAGAAGCAGTTTTTCCGCCACATTTTCCGAGAGCGGAGTAAGAATCAGCCCCAGACGTTCTCTGCACTCTTCCAGCGCGTCGGAAGGAAGAAACCTGCGGGGCGCCATTTCATACGTTTTCCCGTCCGCCGTCCCGATGAAAAGTTTTTCCCCTTCCCGCAGGGAAACGAACCGCCGGTTGAGGGAGAGGGGATCCGCAAGAAGTTTTCCGTCGATTGCCGTAACCATAGCGCCTTCCGGAATGCCGGAGGCGGCTGCGGGGGTGTCCTCGAGAACCTTCTTCACATAGAGGACGTATCTGCCGTCTTTGCTCTTGGTTACTCCGGGAACAAGGCCCAGCCGGAGGCGGTGGAGTTTTTCCGGGATCACCCAGGAGGCAAGGTGTTCCAGAATGCGCGCCGCGGGAATGGCGAAGCCGATGCCGGGGGCGTTCTGGTAGAGGGACATATTCATGCCGATGACCTCTCCGTCGATGTTGATGAGCGGTCCTCCGCTGTTGCCCGGATAGACGATGGCGTCGGTCTGGAGGATGTCCGAAAAGAGGATCTTCCCGCCGTAGGTGAAATGCCGTTTCGTCCCGCTCAGGACTCCGGCGCTGATGGAGTTTTCCAGCCCGAAGGGGTTGCCCGCGGCAATGACGGTCTCTCCCAGATAGAGACGCCCGGAAAGATCGAATCTGCTGCAGGGGAGATTTTTCGGGGATAGGGAAAGCTTCAGAAGCGCTATATCGTTTGCCGCGTCGGAGGCGAGGACCCTGCCTTCCCCGGTCATCCCGCCGGAAAGCGTCACATGGATCCGGGAGGCCCGGTCCACCACGTGGGCGTTGGTGACCACAAGTCCGGAAGGATCGATGATGAAGCCGCTTCCCAGAGAGAAGTTCTTGGTCCCCTCCTGCGTGCGGAGAAAACGCTCGAAGAGCTGCTGGATGGGGTCGTCCTCGGAAAAGAAGAGACTCCGGGAGGCAAGTCGTTCCGTACCGATGTTCACCACGGAGGGAAGCGCCTTTTCGATGGCCCGCACAAGGGAAGTGCGGCGGGAGGCCAGCTCGGGGGAAGCCGTATCTTCCCTGCCCGGAAGGGGCCGGAGGGGTTGCTGTGCGGGGCGTTCCGTCTCCTGCCGGGAAAGCATTCTCCGGGTTTCCCGCTTCCGCAGAAGTTCTTTTTTCTCCCGGAATCCGGCAAGGATATCCTTGTGAAAAACAACTATGGGCAAAGCGAAAATGGCCAGTGCCGCCAGATAGATCCAGACTGCTTTCTGCATAAATCCTCCCGTAAAAACGTTTTTATGCGCTTTTTCCCCGCCGGAAAAAAACTTTTCGCTTGCAATCCTTCCGACAAGGCAATATTGTAACAGGCATAAACAATACCATCATTTGCGGAAAAATCAAATGAAAGAAAAAAGGAAATATCCTCTCGGCGGAATGATCTGCCGCCATCATACGGTCCGGGAAACGCCGGAAGGGTATGAGGCGGTCCTCCGTTCCCTGTGGGCGTCTCTTCCGGAAAATGCGGTTCTCTCCCTGGAGGGCGGGGGGACCTGCGTCGTGCTCTCCCCCGGGCAGGAAAATTTCGGGCCGGGCCCGGATTTTCTGGGGGCAAAACTGCGCATGGGGCGCAAGGTGAAGGAGGGGGATGTAGCCATACACTGCCGGGTCTCCGACTTCATCCGGCACAGGCACGTTTCCGATCCCGCCTACGAACACGTGATCCTGCAGGCGGCTAAGCTCAACGATCTCAAAAGCGCTCCGCCCCGTCAGATGGCGAAACTGCCCATCCTCCTGCTGGATGAGGAAAAGCTCCGTCTCCTGCGGGAGGAAAAGGAAGAAACCGTTTCGGAAAAAAAGCGCCCCTGCGGCCCGGTCCCGGAGAACCCTGAAATCGTGCCGCCCCCTTCTCCCCCCTGTCCGCCGTCCGGTTCTTCCCCGCGTAAAAAGCATACGGAGGAAAAGAAAAAAGTCTGCGCGGCAGCTCCCTGCCTTGCGGGACTGACCGAAACGGAACAAAAACGGTTTTTCCTTTCCGCGGCGAAGGATCGAATGAACGAAAAGGCGGAAAAAGTCCTGCGGAAACTCATCTCTTCGGGTACGGAGGAAGCCTTCAAGGAAGAGCTGTTTCTCTTTGCCGGCTATCCCGGCAACAAGGAGGCCTTTTCCGCTCTTTTCGTGACCTTTTCCCACTATCCCGCCGAGGCCCGGAAAAACAATTTCCGGGGGATTTTGTGGGGGGAATCCGGGCTCCTGCCGGATCCGGCGTCGACGGATCTTTCCGGGGAAAGCGCTTCCCTTGCCAAGGAACTCTGGACGCAGTTCTGGGCCTGCCGGTCGGGGAGCAAGCGCAACCCGGTCTGGAGCCGGTCCGGCGCCCTTTTCGGCAACACCCCCGAAAGACGCCTTGCCATGCTGTGTCTCCTGCTGGAAAAACTCTCCTTCGATCCCCTGCCTTTCCTTGCGGAAAAGCTGTGCAGGGAGGGGGCGGAACTCTTCCTGGAAAATATGGAAAGATCTCTGGAACTGCGTGATCCCTTCTGGGAATGCCGCAGCAGTTTTTTTTCTCCGGCGGACGGCCGAAAAAGAACGCTCTTTTCCCCTTCCAGAAGGATCACTTTCCTTACGGACGTGCTTGTCCCCGCCCTGCTTGCCTACGCCAGACTGAACAAGGATCCGCTTCTTCTTCGCGGAACGGAAAAATTGTTCCTTCTGCTTCCTTCTCCGGAGGAAAACGCCCAGATCCGTCAGGCGGCACACCTCTGGTACGAGGGGGCTGTTCTTCCGGATTCCTCCGCCGTCTTTCAGGGCTGGCTGCATATCTACCGGAACTACTGCAAGCGTCTTTCCCACGACTGCGGAAGCTGTGTTCTCGCCGATCCGGCTCCGGGGAAGTGAAAACCGCAGGGACGGCCGGAACGGTTATTTTTTCACCTGCCGGGAGGCGGAGCTGCCCTGTTCGCGGATGGCATGGACACCATCGCTGAGAAAAGTGAAAACTTTTTCGAAGACCGCCAGTTCCTCTTCCGGGACGGCGGAAAGGATCTCGTCCATGGTATTGAAGAAGTAGTCGAAATGACGCCGGAACTGCTCCTCCCCCAGCTGGGAAAGACGGATCTTCACCGCCCTCCGGTCGTTTTCATCCGGGAGACGGTCCAGAAGTTTCATTTTCACCAGAGAGTCCACGATGATGCTTGCCGCGCCCGGCGTGAGATCGATCTTCGCCGCAAGGGTCTTGAGCATGATCCCCCCCTCATCCCCCTGGGAAGAGAGCAGATGCACCGCTTTCAGCACGCGAAGCTGTCCCAGCGTGACCTTGGCCACCTCCGCAGGCGGCAGCTCGTTGTAGTTCGCGGCGCATTCGCGGAATTCGTCCGCCGTCCCGAACAGCAGTTGACAGATCTTTTTTCCCCGGCTCATGAAAAACCACAGTTCCTGAAATTGTTTTAATTGCGCAACAGTTAATTTATTGATCCTTTTCCGATTTTCAATCCTGGAAAAGAAAAAAGCGCAAAAAAACTTTTCCGGTATGCCTGCTGATTTCGGGGGAATGGAAAAAAAAACACGGCGGAGGTTTTCTTCCGGGACGTGCGTATTTCCAGCCGCGCCCTCCGTACTTATCCGTACCGCTCGTACCCATCCGTACTTCCCAGACAAGACTGGACCATCCGTCGTGTTTTTTCGCTTTGCGTCCTCTTGAGACTTGCCCCTCAGTTCCTGCGGTACTGACTGCTGCGGTCGGCGGGCAGCTGGTATTTTTTCACGATCCGGGGGGTCGCCTCCCGGAAGGCTTTGAGATCCACGACGACGGGCAGTTTCTTTTCGCCCAGACGGATGGTTGCGTACCCTTCCTTTTTTTCTTCCAGAAGCCCGATAAGGTGTTTCAGGTTCCGCACCTTTACATCGTTTACGCTGTCCACAAGTTCCGAAACGATCTGCTGATACCCGATATTCACTTCGTCTCCCAGCACCACGTTCAGGATCACGAACTGGAAATCTTCGCTTGCCTTGCACTGTTCCAACTTTTCCGTGAGCGCCGGGGATTCCCGCTCTCCAAGGGCAAGCAGATAATTGCTGGTGAGCGTGGAAAAGACCAGACCGCCGAAGCAGTAATAATCCGCCTCCTTGTCGTAGATGGGGGAGACGAAATTGTCGGGCCCGCGGAGGGGCAGGAACGTCTTGATCTCTTTCCCGTCCCGCAGGAGGGTGAGTTCCGCCTTTTCGCCGATCTGTTTGTTCAGCAGGACATAGGAGAAGAAGCGGGGTTCCCCGTTGGCAAGGCGGATGTTGCCGTTGTTGGCGATCCTGTACCCGTCCATGGCAAGCAGGACATCATTGACCTTGATTGCGCCGGGAGAATACTTTTCCGTAAGGGGATTGACCTGGGTAATCAGCTGGCCCGTCTGGGAAGGGGACATCTTGAAGAATTTGCGCATTCCCGGGTTTTCCATGGGCGCGCAGAGAAATCCCAGAAGCCCGCAGCCGTCCACACGACCGTCTTCGATATCTTTCAGAAAGTGGCGGATGACTTCGCAGGGGATCATGTAGCCGATATTTTCCCCTTTGCGGCGGGACTGGAAGGCGATCCCGGCGATCTTGCCGTTGTAAAAGATCGGGCCTCCGCTGTTGCCCGGATTGATGGCCGCATCCAGCTGCGCCGCGGGCAGATTCCGCAGGGAATGGCTGTACAGGCAGTTTTCGATCCGGGAGATGATCCCCTTGGTCATGGAAAGCCCGTCGCCGCCTACGGGATACCCTATGGCGATCACTTCCGACTGCAGGGGAGGGGTCTCCCCGATCTCCAGAGGGGTGATGTCCTTATAAAATTCCGGCTCGTTGACCAGAAGCGTGGCAAGGTCGCAGTCATGGTCGACGAACTCGACTTTCGCCGTATAGATGGCATCGGTATTGTGCTTGCGCACCGTGATGGCGGAACTGTCGGCCACATTGTGGGCATTGGTGAGGATCCTTCCCTTGCCGATGACCACCCCGGAGCCCGTTCCCCCGTCCATCATCTTCTGCCACGGGATCAGATAATTGGGCGGGGAAGTATGCACTTCCAGTTTCACCACTCCGTTGAGAAAGTTGTTCTCTCCTGCGGAAAGTCCCGTTCCCAGCAGAAGCATGCAGATCGTGAGCAAGTGTCCGAATTTCATTTTCGTCCTTTCTTTTTTTGTGTCGTATTTTGACTTGTCTGATGTACGTAATAAGGAAAAGTTTCTTTCAAAGGGTCTTCGAATCGGCTCCGGATGTCCTTTTCGGGGCGAACTGCCTGTACTGTTCCACGCTTCCCCTCAAGTCCCGCAGGAGCTGATCGTCCTGTTCCAGTTCCCGCAGGAGGTTTTGACAATGCGGGCAGGTTTTCAAGTGCGCCGAACAACCGATCCTTCCGGATCCGGGCATGCTCCTTTTCGAGCTTTTCCAGCGAATCCAGCCGCATGAAAGGATCGTTTTCGCAGAGTCGGAACGCCAGAAGCAGAAAAAATTTCAGTATTCAGGATCTTTTTCCCGTGTTTCCTCCAGAAGTAACCGTTTAAGTTGATACAGTAATCAGTTCGATAATTGAAAATCGACGGAAATGATCTTGGTTTCGAAGGCATTTGCGGCTGCGGTGCACTCGAAACGGTACGGGATCTTTCTCCCCTTTTCATCGGTAATCACACACCGTCCGGAGGCGCTGTACCGGATCTCGTTCATTTGTGTCAGAGAGGTTTTCGCGCCTCCGAAAGGCGTAAAGACGACTTCCCTTGCAACAATCAGCTCCCGCAAAGCCGCCGTGAGAGCATTCCAGATCCTTTGCC
>JAGAEF010000064.1 GCA_017613255.1 Lentisphaeria bacterium | reverse complement strand
TTCCCACACGTTTTCTTCCTTTTCCGTACCCTTTGCCTGCGCGGTCCCGAAGAGGACTTTACAGGGAAGCGAACGGACGCCGAACCGGAGAAGAGGCGTCTTCCCGCAGACGGTAAAGGAGACGGCCGCCGTACGGCTTGCCGCATCGTACTGGGCTTCTTCTATGGTCAGATCCTGCCAGTGTTCCAGCCATGCCGGGTGGGACTTCATCTCCTCCCAGGCAAAGACCTGGGTCTCCAGATAGTTTTTGGGGAGTCTCCGGCTGGGAATGTGGATCCCCCTCCACTCCTGCATGAGATGCTTTTCCTTCCTCGCCCGCTCCAGAAACTCCTTGAGCTGATAACCGCTCCTGTTCCTGTCCAGAGCCATGTCGATAAGGGCGGAGGCGGTCTGCTGCATGAGCCCCCAGGAATAGCCGATGAGGTGGTCTACGTTTTTCGAGAAGATCATGCGGTTGAACACGTCCTCCATATCCTCCGGGATGTGTTTGCGCATTCCCGTGAAGATCTCCGGATAGAGCCCTTCCGTGGTCATGTTGTAGATCCCGTCCGACCGCAGGCGGTTGGGGAAAAGCCTGCCGTCCCGGTAGTCGCCCCGGTGCGGTTCCTTCGAGTCCGCGCTCCGGACCACCGTCTGGAACTGCCAGGAAGGATACCCCTCCTCATGCAGGGCTTTGAGCATGTAGAAGGGTTCGCAGTTGTAATATTTGTGGAAGTAGTGATGCCCGCCCCGCAGGACGGCGCAGCGCAATGCGAACTGACGGGAGGCCAGATACAGCCCTTCCTCGAAGGCCTCCTTTTCCCCGCAGGCTTCCGCAATGTTGACGTAGGAGGTGAAGGCTCCGTAATTGGCCCCTTCCATCCACAGCATGGCATTGTCGCTGTAGCCCGAGCCCAGACAGGCAAAATCGTTCATGTTGATGAAAAAGCGCATGGCGCGCCGGATCTGGGGGAAAGCCGCATGCAGGACATCCCACCTGCCCGTGGCCAGAGCGCACAGGTACATGTAGTAGAAGGTGAGCCCCGCGCCCCAGTCGTTTTCGATCATGGGGAGCTTGAAGGCGGCCACCTCGTCGGGATCCCCCTTGAGCATCCCGGAGGAGAAAAAGCCCAGATTGATGTAGCAGATATCGAACTGCGCACCCGTGAAGGGTTCGGTCCTTTTGTACCAGGTGTGCAGATCGAGATGCTTGAGTGCGGGATCCGCGTAGATCTTTTTCAGCATCGCGTCGTCGGGCTCCGTCTTTATCATGTAGGAGTGGATGATGGCGGGATAATCGAAGGTCCTGTCCGCGGCACACGCAAGAGGGAGTTTTTCCGAAACGCACTTCCGCAAGGTCTCCCTGCTTTCCGGATCCATGAAGGCGAAAAGCGTGGTGGCGAAGGCGTAAGGCTCGATGATGCTCCCCGCATAGGGGTAATAGATGACCTCCGGCGAAAGATCCTTCACGAAATCCACATACTCTCTCAGCCCTTCCTTCAAAAGTTCCGGGAGAGTGCTGTGCTTTTCCCGGAGCGGGAATTTCCGGTACCGTTCCATGAAGGGAAGCGTATAGCAGGAACTGTTCCCCAATGCCCCGTACAGGGGACCGAACTTGCTGGGGAAATGGAAGTCCAGACGGTCATCTTCCTCCGTTTCCATGATGCCGCTCAGGCTTGCCACGGGAGGAAGCACGGCGGTTTCCAGAGGCACGGTCCCCCAGTCGTCCTGGATATACCGGTAGGAGAATTTCTGCTTGAAATATGTTTTCTTTTCCTTGCAGTCGTTCCGGTAATACTCCTGGCACTTCACGGGATAGGCCAGAAGCGCCCTGCTCCAGAAACGGCATCTTTCCACAAGGGAGGCAATGAGATTGGAATTGGAACAGCTGATCGGCTCGAAACTTTCGATGCCGAAGGGGGTGCATGTGATGATGAGGGGACAGTTTTCGAAGGAAAGCCCTTCCAGTCTCCCGTTCACGGAACTGAACTTGACAGAAGCGTTTTCCGGTCTCTTCTGGAAGACGATCATCAAAGGAAGATCGGGGAACTCGGTGGAGCCGAAAAGGGCTATATAGTTTTCCGCCATGAGGGGGAGATTTTTGGCGAGATCCCGTACCGGGATCACCTTGATTTTTTCCCCTTCCAGCGGCAGGAGGGCATACTGGTAATTCCCGGCAAATTCCAGACCGGAAATAAGCATTTTCCCGGAGGGGCGCTCCGTAATGAGACCGATGGTCCCCAGAGAGTAGGTGCAGGAAAACTCTTCCCCGGCAAGAATTGCGCTCCACTTTACCGAAAGGTGGTTGACCTCGATTTTATCGTTTTCGATCCCCGTTTCCGCGGGAGGGTAAGAGCCGTGGCGGAGAGCATTTTCCGGCATGGTGGAATAGCTCCAGCGGAAGGGTTTCCTGTATTTGGGGTGGCCGCAAAGATACATCTTGTCCACGTTTCCCAAGGTGGGCATCCCGAAATCCAGCACGCCGTCCCCTTTGGAAAAGCCGAATCTTCCCGGAGTGACACTTGTTCCCAGTCCGGGCAGGAAGCCCGCAGTGTCCCAATCTTTCTTCGGAACAGGATATTCCTTTCTCGCAAAGGAGTATTCCATGGAAAAATCCGGGACTTCCTCTCTTCTTTCCAGGGCGGGGATCAGCTGGAACTTCAGGAGTTCCCGGAGGATCTCCGGCGGATTTTCATTGGTCCCCGCGACCTTCAAAACGTGCTTTCCTTCCTCGAGGAAGAGATTCCACCCTCTCCTGGCATTGCCCACGCGGACAAAAGCGACACTGTCCTCCCTGCCCAACGCCTTTCCGTCGACTTGAAGCACGTCGATATGGTATTTATCCGCATAGACGGCATGGGGAACGGCGGACAGAAGGACCCAGTTCCCGGTTTTTCCGCAGGAAAACGAGCCTTCGAAAAGGAATTTCCCATTCTCTTTGCAGGGTTTTTCCACGGGGCTCACATCCTGTTCCGCCTCGAATTCATAGTAATAGTTCCAGTCGCAGGGCATGTTTTTCTCCTTTTTTTGTCCGGGGGGATCCCCTGTTTTGCGCCTTTGGGAATAATATGCCACAAGTTTTCCGATTTTCAACAGGAATATTGCGCCAAAAAACAGGATAAACGTGCCGCGGGCGCTTGAAAGAAGAGAAAAAAAGTGTACGTTAAGAAAAAAGGAGCGGCAATGAAGGTGTTTCATATCGGAATGAAGGACATTCCCCGGATGTTGGGAACAGTCCCCAAATTGGAGTCTTTCGGGCACATCGTCAATTCCCGGGATCTTTCCGGGACGAGCTGTTATTCGGGCAGGATCGAATTCTGCCTGAGAATGGCCTCGCCGGCGCCCTTTGCCAGAGAGTTTTTCGGCGGAAAAGAGTATCGCGAAAGCTTCCCCCATCTGCTCATCAAGACGCCGGACCGGACAAGAAAGGTCATTTCGGAAAAAGGAAGGGAGGCTTTTTACCTCATCTACTCCGTTTCCTCCCTGAAGGAGTTCTTCAATTCGATCGGATGGGAGAACGATCCATGCGAAGAGGTCCTTGCGGAAAAGTGCTTCCGGAAACTGGAGATCACCCCCAGGATCGGGAATCTTCTGGAGGAGCTTTCCCTTCTGGCGGACCATTCGGGAGAAGGCGGGAGCGCGGACAGGATCGATCTCGCGGCCTTTGCCCTG
>JAGAEF010000063.1 GCA_017613255.1 Lentisphaeria bacterium | reverse complement strand
GAGAAGCGCAAAGGCGCCGCTGAGCACGTCCTTGCGTTCCGTTACCCAGATCACCGACTCCACCTTCTGGGGATTGAGCGCCCAGAAGAGACTTCCGGCGAAGGCAAGGAAAGGACGGATCCCGAACTTGCGGAAGATAAAGTAGATCGTCCCCGTGCAGACCATGTGCAGAAGAAGATTGTGGATGTGATACCCCAGCGGCTCCTTGGCGAAAAGAAGATGGTCCGCCATGAGGGAGACCATGGTCATGGGCGTATACAGATCCTGAAAGGGCGTCGTGAAGTAGAGCTTGAGATTTTCCCAGCGGAAGGCAAGACACTGGTTGTGGAGGATGAAGACTCCGTCGTCCCAGAGCGGCAGAAAGAGAAAGCGCATGAAGGGGCCGTAAAGGAGGGCGAGAACGATCGCGCCAAGCGCGGGAAACAGGAGATCCTCTCTCTTTTCCGGAAGGGGGAAGCGCCCGAAAAAAGCTCCGTCAAGTCTCTTCATGGGGCCCTTTCTATTTGTCCGGGGAGAAGCTTATGACCCGGAAAAAGTCATCGGCATACTGCATGGTCCTGCCGGAGAGGGAAGGGCCTCTTTCGGTGAATTCCGCGCAGAAGCGGTCCACGCTCCCCTTGGGCCAGACGAAGCGGTAGCCCCGGGAGTAGATCTTGAGAGGCTTTACGGAAGAAGCGTTCCTGTCCGGATCCGCCAGAGCGGTGAGCTCATATTCCACGGCTTTGATCCCGAATTTTTCCGTAATGCGGCTTTCGTAGGAAAGAATGCGGATGGAAGGGTGCACTCTTTTGAACTCGTCATCCAGCGCCCGTTTTTCGTCCTCCATGGTCATGCATCTGCCGTGGGTCTTGTCCCACATCACCACGCCTACGATGGAAAGATCCGGTTTTGCCGGGTCGGCCAGTTCCCAGATGGCCCGCAGCGGCGTCTGGGCTATCCGGGGCACGTTCCACTTGTTTTCGCAGGCGAAATGGTCCATGGTGAAGTGCTTGTAGCGGACCCCCCGGAACTGTTTTTTTTCGATTTCCCCTGTCTTCTGCCACTTGGCCAGATCCAGAAAGGCGTCCGCTTCGGCCGTTCTGCAGCCGGAAAGGGCAAGAATGCCCGGAACAAGGGCAAAACAAAGATGGAAAAACCGTTTCCCCGGATCTTTTTTCATGGGCAATTCTCCTTTTTTCTTCCGGGGACGATTTTCCCCCGGGAAACACCACTGTAACCGATAAACGGACAAAAGGCGCTTTTTCGTGCTTGCATTTCTTATAATTTATGCTATTTTACAGAAAAGTCAAACAGCGGGAGAAAAAATGTGGCGGGAAAGAGGTCTTCTCCTCCGGAAAGTCGTGCATGACGGGGAACGGTATCTATCGACCCCTTCGGGGATCGTTTCGAAGCATTGTCCCGGTCTGGATCCCGCCGGACTGCTTGCGGGAGCGGACATCGTGAAGGATTCCCGCACCGTGACCGCCGGGATCAACGGGAAATACTTCATCAAGAGATACAACCGGAAATCCTTCTGGAATACGCTGAAGCGCTTCTTTCTCTCCCCCCGGTCCCTGCGTTGTCTTGCCGGAGCCCTGAAGCTGGAGGAAGCGGGGATTCTCACCCCGCAGGTCCTTTATGCGGACGACTCCTTTCTGGTCACGGAATCTCTGGAAGGGGATACGGAGGAGCTTTTCCTCTGTTTCCGCCGGGAATGGACCATGGATTTTGTCCCCACGATGGCGAAAATGCACGAGGAAGGTGTCTTTCACGGGGACTTGAGCTTGCGCAACATCTACAGGACGAAGGAGGGGCGCTTCGGTCTCATCGATCTGGACGGGATCGTGCTGTATTCCGGAAAGGTCCCCCTTGGAAGGCGGATCGGAGAGGCCGCAAGGCTCATCTCCTCCTATTGCCTGCTTTCCCGGATCGCGGATGCGGAGGGGACTCTGGAAAGCTTCCTCACAACGTATGAAGAAGCGGGAGGCCCCGTCCTGCCCCGGGAAAAAGTGATGAAAAAAGTCCTTGATTATATCAGAACGACCGATATGAGCTGGCTGGAAGAATATCTTGCCGGAAAAGGAAAGCATTGAAAAAACCAACGAAAGAAGGAGCGGAAAATATGATCGAAATCCATCATCTTGACGTCAGAAGGATCACCAACGGACCCAAACACCATTTCTTCGGCTATTTCGACAAGTTCCCCTGGGACAAGTCGGGCCGGTACATCCTTGCCAACGAGATCGATTTTACGGCCAGACAGCCTGTGGCGGGGGAAAAGGCCGTTCTGGGCATGATCGATCTACAGGACAACGACCGTTTCATCCCCCTTGCGGAAACCTATGCCTGGTGCTGGCAGCAGGGGTGCATGCTCCAGTTTCTCAACGATTCGGAAAGCACCATCATCTACAATGACCGGGAAGGGGATCACTTCGTAGCCCGCACTCTGGATATCCGCACGGGGGAAAAGCGGACGCTCTGCCGTCCCGTGTACTGCCTGAGTCCGGACGGGAAATGGGCCTTGAGCGTGAACTTTTCCCGGCTGGACCGGGAAAGACCCGGCTACGGCTACCCCGGCGCCTTCGATCCCACGGAAAAGGTCAAGATCCCGGACGACGACGGGATCTTCCTTGTGGACCTCAAGAACAATACCTCCAAACTGGTGGTGAGCATCAAAGAGATCACGGAAAAATATTTCCGCAGCGACATGGAGGACACCCCCGGCTGGTTCAATCACCTTCTCTTTTCCCCGGACAGCCGCCGTTTCGCCTTCTTCCACCGCTGGAGGCTCTGGGCTCCCGACGGCTCGCCAAGGCACCTCACCCACATGTTCACCGCCAATATCGACGGCAGCGAAATCTGGCCCCTCAATCTGGAGGATATGAGCAGTCACTACACCTGGACGGCGCCGGACAAAATCATCAATTTCTCCAACCGATTCAGCCATCACTGGCAGTATTATCTCTATACCGACCGGACCCACAAAACGGAGATCGTGGCAAAGGATACCTTCCCCGGAGACGGCCACTGCTCCTACTCCTCCGACGGCAAGTGGCTCCTCACCGATTCCTACCCGGAAACCGACGACTTCCGCAGACTTTTCCTCTACGATCTTGCCGGGAAAAAGGCTTACGAGATCGGCAAATTCTACTCCGATCCCTCCTATCCCATCCCCGCAAGATGCGATCTGCACCCCAACTGGTCCAGAGACGATTCCTTCGTCTGCATCGACTCCATCCATGAGGGCTCCCGGCAGATGTACCTTGTGGACGTGAGACCCTTTACGAAAGCCTGACGGAAAGTTTCATCCGGTCCCCGTGAACGAACGGGACAAAAAAAATCCCCGGCGCAAACCGGGGATTTTTTCATGAACGAAAACCTGTTCAGAAGTTGTCCAGATCCATGTGGATCTTTTCCATCATGGGGCTGAAGGGGACGGCGCCGTTTGCGGTGATCTCGTATCCTGTTTCGATGCGCACGCCGTGGAATTCCGGGTGGCCGAAGAAACTCACGTCCACGCAGACCGTCATGCCGGGAGTGAGCACATCCTTGCTGTTGGGGCCGAAGAAGGGCGCTTCCGCCTCATTGAGCCCGATGGTGTGCACGAAGGGGCAAACCAGATATTTTTCGAAGCCGTGCTTGTTGAAGTAGGCGCGGGCGGGAGCATCGATCTCGCTTCCGGCAAGGCCCACTTTCAGCATGTCTCTGGTGATGCAGAAGGCTTCCCGCAGATATTTCATGCATTCGATCTGTTTTGCCGTGTACTTGCCGTTGACGGGAAGCGCGTCTCCCATGACCCCGGCGTAGCCCCGCACCTTGGGGGCGATCCCGATCATCACCAGTTCCCCGTCTTCCATGATCTTGGCGGTGGCGGTGGGGACCACGGCATTCCCTCTTGCGCCGCTTCCCACGATGGGAACGAATCCGAAGCCGGTGGCTCCCCGGGAACGGGCGGCGTACTCTCCTGCGGCGGCAACCTGGATCTCGCTGTTGCCCACCTTGATGGCGTCCTTCATGGCAAGATAACTCACGTCCGCAAGCTGGAAGGCGGCGCGGATCTGTTCGATCTCCCAGGAGGATTTGATGTAGCGCAGATTGAGGTACTCTTCGGAAATGTCCACCATTTCCGCTCCGGCAAACCCTTCCACGATCCCTTTGTAGCAGCCGTAGGGCATGCGGTCGCCGCAGACCAGTCCCACTCTTTTGACCTTGCCCACGGTGGCGTTGAGTTCCGCGAAAAGGGCGGGGAAGTCGATGATGGTGGCGGCGGGATATTCCTCATCCGGGACCATGAAGACCGGGAAGTTGCGGGTTTCGGTCACCGCGCTGTCCTGCTTGGCGAAGGGTTCGCTTTCGGGGCCGCCCAGCAGAAGGGGAGTGCCTTTGCGGGGGATCAATACGGCTCCGCTTTCGAACTGGGGGCACCAGCCGGTGAGATACCAGCCGTTGGCGATATTGCATTCGTCGTAATAGACCAGCGCGATATCCAGATTCTTTTCTTCCAGGATCTTCCTTACGGCAGCCAGACGTTTTTCACTTTCGCTTTTGATGAGATACCCCATGATGACTCCTTGTTGTTTACAGTGTTTTTGTGTTCCATTGGAGACTTTGCTGTACAATACCACCATTTGCGGGAAATGCAACCCGAAAAGGAGAAAAAAACGAAAGAAGGAAGATTTTTGTGCGTTTTTTCCCTTTCGCGCCCCCGGCAGGTTTGATTTTTCCCGGCAGAGAGGTAAATTAGTTTTCGTGAGGAATCGGGTCGTTCAATATGTTACGGAGGTATCCATGAGTTCCACGGAGAAAATTTTTACGGAAGAAACCTGCGGCAACGGGGTCAAAATCGAATTCGAAATGCTGGGAACGGAATGGTTCCCCGCGGGAGAAAAGCCCACCTACCACGGCTGGCCCACGCTGACCAACGTGGGCGGGGACAAGCTTGCGGTGGTCTGTTCCGGCGGCAGGGAAGCCCATATCTGCCCCTTCGGAAAGGTGTTTCTTTACGAAAGCACCGACGGCGGCAGAAGCTGGAGCGGGCCCCGCACCCTCGTGGACGGCCCTCTGGATGACCGGGATGCGGGACTTGTCGTGACCCCCCGGGGCACCTGGCTTGTCAACTATTTCACCAGCACCCATTTCGCCTCGCGGTACACGCAGGAAACGACGCCCGCCCATTGGAAAGAACGGGAGGACGTTATCACCATTTCCCTGCTCAAAAGAGAGCACGGATTCTTCCTTCTTCGCTCGGAAGACCGGGGCAGGACCTGGAGCAAAAAATACCCCATAGCGGTCAACAACGTGCACGGACCCGCCGTGCTTCAGGACGGCTCCCTTCTGTACTGCGGAAGGGGTCGTTCCGGGAACTGCCTGCTTTCCTCCACTTTTTCGGATACGTTTGTCGTTCTGCGCTCCGCGGATGACGGACTTTCGTGGCAGGAGGTCTTTTCCGTCTGGGGGAAATTTTGCGAACACCCCATTTCCCAGTGGCACGAACTGCATACCGTACAGGCTCCCGACGGCACCATCCTTACCCAGATCCGCCGTGCGGACGGCACCTGGCAGATCGAGTCCGCCGACGGCGGGAAGTCCTGGGGGGAACCCCGGCATGTGTGCGAAGGCTTCCCCTCCCATCTGCTGGTCCTGCCGGACGGCAGGATCCTCATGAGCTACGGATACCGGAAGGAGAACTACGGCAACCGCTGCCGGATCAGTTCCGACAACGGGAAAAGCTGGTCGGAGCCCATGATCCTTTCCGCCGGATCGCCCACATTCGATCTGGGGTATCCCTCCACGGCGCGCCTTTCCGACGGCACATTGGTGACCGTGTGGTACGAATACAAGGAGGATCTGAAACTTGCCCAGCTGCGCTGTGCCCGCTGGAAACTCAAATAGTTCGGCGAATTCCGGAAGGGAAGCAAAGGAGAAATTCGTTCACTCCTTCCTTTCCCGTTTCACGATCTTCGTATGGATTTCGTCCATACACAACTCCGTTCCGGGCAGCAGGACCACCGCGGTGAGAAAGCCCGTGATCCTGCGGGCATGTTTTTCCTCCGGACGGAGCACGAAGGAACGCTTTTCCCACGTTTCCGAATCGATCTTCATGACGGGAGAATAGACGCCCGGAGCGGGAAGCCAGAAGATCTTCCCGTCCTCCCCGTAAAGGATGAACCCTATGCGGAAGGAGCCTTTGCCTTTGAAAAAGCCGGAAAAATCCAGTTCGTTCACGTCCTCCGCCTTCTGCTTCAGTGCGGAGTGGACGGCGTAGATCTTGCCCCCTTCCGGCAGGACCGCCTTGAAGCACCGTCCGCTTACTCCTCCGGGCACGAAGGAGGTCTTGGAAAAATCCCGCTGGAAGGTGGCCCGGAACTCCCCGTTTTTCTCCATGGAAAAGGTGTGTTCCTGCCCGGCGGCGGCCAGGAGGAAAAAGACAAAGGAAACGGGAACGGCAACGGCGGGATTTTTCATGCAGGACTCCTTGTTTTTCGGGAAAACATTTTATTTTACCTCCATAATCTCGTCCCAGGAGGTGGTGTAGCGTCCGGTCAGCATCTTCCGTTTCATGGCCCATGGCTTTTCGATGCCTTCGGCAAGGTGGAAGATGGTTTTTTTGCCGTATTTCCGGTTGATGAGGTCCAATGCGGCGGAAAGATTTTCCTTTCGTTCCTCCTTTTCTCGGTCGGCAAAAAGATCGCCCTGGGCGTGGAGAGTGTTTTCCAGCCCGAAATAGACGATCCCCGCCTTCTTGTATCTCTTCTCCGGGAGAAAGATCCCCTTGAGTTTGGGGGTGACGGCCGCAAGGATGTCGGAAGTGTGATTGGTGGGGGAGGGGAAGAGGATGGTGGCCGCCGTGATGCCGCCGGGGGAGGGGTACGGCGCATATTCCGGGTAGTACTGGAAATAGACGTTGATCCCGGAGGCGGTCTGGTGCTCCTTGCGCAGTTTCACCGCCCCCGTTGCGGCGTAGGTGCAGACGGCCTGAGAGAGTTCGTCAAGGGTGGTGACCGCCTGCCCGAAGGAGCGGGAACAGGTAACGGATTTGGAAAGGGCGTCGGGATCCTCCTCCTGAAAAAGATCCTCTCCCGCAAGTTCCCTTGCGGTCTTTGCGAGGGTGACGTTGAAGTGTTTGAGCAGGAATTTTTCGTCGGCGCAGGCAAGCTTCCACGCGGTAGTTATTCCCCTGCGTTTCAGCTGGGGGGCAAGGCGTCTGCCCACTCCCCATACTTCGGAAACGGGCAGAGCGGAAAGAATGCTTTCCGGATCTTCGGGCATGACGAAGACCCCCTCCGGGGATTTTTTCCCGATGTGATTGGCGATCTTTGCCAGAGTCTTGCTGGGGGCGAATCCCACGCCGCAGGGGATCCCCACCCACTGGAGAAGAGTTTTTCTTATGAGAGTGCCCTGCCGGAAGAAAAAATCGGTTCTTCCCGCCTCCTCCCGCACGCCGGGGGGATCGGGGATGCGGATGAAGGCTTCGTCGATGGAATACTGTTCCACATCGGGGGAGAATTCGTGGAGGATCAGGATGATCCTGCGGGAAAGGTCCCCGTAAAGTTCGTAGTTGCCGGAACGGAAAACGAGCCCCTCCCTTTCCGCAATGTCCCGGAGCTGGAAATAGGGGGTCCCCATGGCGATTCCCAGCGCCTTGAACTCATTGGAACGGCTGATGCAGCACCCGTCGTTGTTGGAAAGGACGGCCACGGGTTTCCCCTCCAGAGAGGGATCGAAGACCCTTTCGCAGGAGACGAAGAAATTGTTGCCGTCCACAAGTCCGATCATACCTGCCCCCTGCCGGAAAGCGTCCCGTTCAGATCTTCAGCGCGGCGGGATCTTTTTTCTCCGCCGTGCCGTCGGAAAGGTCGATGATCTGGTCGCATTTCCGTATGGTGCTGAGGCGGTGGGCGATGATGAGCATGGTCAATTTTCCCTGCAAAGTGCCCACGGCGTCCATGAAGGCTTTTTCCGTCTCGTTGTCCAGCGCGCTGGTGGCTTCGTCCAGAACGAGGAATTTCGGTTCGTGGTAAAGGGCCCGGGCGATCCCCAGCCTCTGCCGCTGGCCGCCGGAAAGCCGGATCCCGTTTTCCCCGATGAGGGTTTCCGTGCCCTGCTCGAGAGAGGAGACAAAATCCCACGCCTGGGCCATTTCCAGACATTTGCGCAGTTTGGTCTGATCCACCTTGCTCTTCTCCACGCCGAAGGCCACGTTCGCGGCGATGGTGTCATCGAAAAGCTGGATCTGCTGGGGGACGTACCCGATGAGACTGCGCCATTTGCGGATGTTTTCCCTTACGGGCCGCCCGTCCACGCATATCTCCCCCGAGGCGGGAAAAATGAGCCCGATAAGGATGTCCGCAAGGGTGGTTTTGCCGCATCCGGTCTTTCCGATGAAGCCGCAGGAGGTGTTTTTTTCGATGGAAAAGGAGACGTTTTTGAGCACCTCTTTGCCGGAAAGGTAGGAAAAGGAGACGTTTTTGACTTCGATGGATTTTTCGAAGGCAAAATCCTTCTCTTCTCCCTGCATTCCCTCTTCGGGCGTGTGGAAAAGATCGAAAAGGACGCTGTCGAAGGTCTGGTGAAGGATCTTGGCGTTGGTGTAATTGTACTGGATGCGGGAAAAGGAGGGCATGAGACGGATCAGGGCAATGCAGATCAACGACAGCTTCAGCAGGATGCTGGCGCTGGCCACGTCGAAAAGCACGAAGGCCACAAGAAGCCCCATGGCCCCCAGCACCATGACGAACTCGATGATGAAACGGGGGGCCTGCCCCAGAATGGCGATTTTTTCCAGAACCTTTTTTCTTGACCCTATGACGGCGGAAAAGGAGCGGAAGAACTGCTCCTCCCGGCAGTAGAGTTTCACCTCCTTGATGTTCTGGAAGGTTTCCATGATGAGTTTGTTCGCCTGCAGGGATTTCCCGTAGTCCTGCCTGCCCAGGGTGTTCCCGTAGCGTTTCACCACCAGCACGATGAACCCGAACCCGGCGGCGGCCATGAGGAGCACCACGAGAGTGGCAAGGGGGGTGAAAACGAAGAGGGAAAGGAAAATGAAGAACACGCAGATGAACTCCGTGAGCAGCAGCATGACGGAGGTGAGGAACGCCACGAAGGGCCCCTTCATCTGATTGAAGTTGGAAAAGATCTCCGCGGAATTCTTGTTCAGGTGGTAGAGATAGGGGGCGCTTACATAGGCGGAAAAAAGCTCCCGTTCCATTTTCTGGCATTTATCGTAGGAAAATTTTGCCTGCACTTTGGTGAGAACGAGAAAAAAGACCATCTTGAGGAAAAAGACCGCGCTGACCAGAAGACACATGATGACCATGAACTGCCTGTCGGAGGAGGGGGAAAGCAGTCTGTAGATGAAATGCAGAAGTTTGTTTTCCTGCAGCAGCACGGGATTGGTGAGCACGGCGATGATGGGCAGAACGAGCCCGATTCCCAGAAGTTCCAGATAGGCCCCGAAGCACATCATGACAAGAAGCAGGAAAAAGAGGAATTTTTCCTTTTTGTCCAGAAGAGACCATATTTTTTTCAGGAATCCGATCATGCGTTTTTCTCCGGGAAACGTTGCATCTTCCTTCCGCGGGGGAAGCACGCTATACTGTACTCCGGGAAGGGGATTTTGTCAAGGCGGAAAAGATTTTATTTCAAAATATGAAAATCGGTTTGAAAAATCGCGAAAGGGGGCTATATTATCTTCCGCAGCGTTTTTTGGCGCTGGAAGTGCACCCGTAGCTCAGTTGGATAGAGCGTCTGCCTCCGGAGTAGAAGGTCGTGAGTTCAAGTCTCGCCGGGTGCACCATTATTATCAACGACTTATGAATCCTCCCAAAAGTGTCAAAAGGCAATTTTGCACCAATTTTGCACCAGTAAAAAAATTTTTTCGCAGGGAAAGACGGGTTTTTTATTCCGGAAAAGAACGGGAAAACGGAATCATATCGAATGAAAATCATTCGAAAATGATGAGAGCAGGGAACGCAAAGACGGGGTCTGCGGGCGAAAACGGATGGCGGTGGTGCAAAATTGGTGCAAAATTTTCCCGCGTTTCCCGGTTCGTCCGGTGCGGAAATGGGGGATCAGGAGTCACCGTAAATATGGCCCGGAACATCATGAGATATCCAGCTGTAATAGGAGCCGGCGACCCAAAACCACGTCCCATATTCAGGATGAGGATCCGTATCCATCCCATGCCAGTATGAGGTACCCGGCAGCATTGTGCAGTCGAGAATGAATTGCGAACAGCAGGCGTAACCGCCCTCTTCCGGCGGGATCAAATTCCAGTTCAAGGTTCCAAGGCTCCTCCATTGCCAATTCCTTGAACCTTCGTCATTCCCCATATTTTCCGATTCAGCAGAATCCGGCGGCATGGCCCTGTAAAAGGACATGGACGCGAATATATTGTGATACCCGTCGTCATAGATGGACACTTCCGCCCATTCGTCATCAAGTTTGACATCCTTGTCTTCCGGCCGGCTGTTTCCATACCATGTAAAACAAGGCTGTCCGCTTTTATGTTTGATCTTGATGCTTGTGCCCATGGCCGCGAAATGCAGGACTTCGCATTTGTTCTCACACTCCCATGGTACGTCCGGAGGAGTGCCGTTTTCCCATGACAGCTCCTGTTCCAATTTGATGAGCATGACGGCACGGTTGCACTGTTCCCCAGGCTGTCCAAGGCATGTCCATGTATTCAAAACGGAAATTCCGTTTACTTCCATGAATTGTCTTACAGCTTTTTCCGGCCAGTTCAGGTACAGATACCGACTTCTCTCCCATACCCCGGGGACCGCGTCGGAACAAAGCGCCGTCCACACTACATAATCGTCTGCCTCTCCTGAAGACGAGCTGCTGGACGATGAAGGTGGCGGCGTGCTGGACGAGCTGCTGGACGATGAAGGTGGCGTCGTGGAGGATTCGGGCGGTTCCGGCGG
>JAGAEF010000004.1 GCA_017613255.1 Lentisphaeria bacterium | reverse complement strand
TGCAGAAGGAGTTCGAAGAAGCGCTTGCCTACACCTATTGCGAATTCCCCGTGCGGAAAGAGTACATTGCCGCGGCGGAACATTTGGCCGTGCACAAATACGAAACGGCTCTCTGGAACGAAAAGGCGGAGGTCGCGGATGACCAGTGACCTCCCGAAATTCCAGCGTCTTCTGGGGCTTTCCTTTTCCGAGCCAGTCCTGCTTGCCGAGGCCATGACCCATAAATCCTATGCGGCGGAAAACGATCTCAAATATGACAACCAGCGTCTGGAATTTCTGGGGGACGCGGTGCTGCAGATCGTCCTCACCAAGCACCTTTTCCACCGCTACGGGGAACTCCAGGAGGGGGCGCTCACCAAGTTGCGGTCGGCCCTTGCCAACCAGACCACGCTGGCCCTTTTCGCCCGGAAACTGCATATCGGAGAATACCTGCTTCTGGGCAGAGGGGAACTGGAACAGAACGGGCAGGACCGGGATTCCACCATTTCCGACGCCTTCGAAGCCCTTGCCGGGGCGATCTATCTGGACGCGGGGGAGGAGGCGGCGGCCAGGTTCATTCTGGACATTCTGGAAAAAGTCTATCCGGATCCCATGATCCTGCTGGAGGACCTGAACCCGAAAGGCTCCCTTCAGGAGTATACCCAGGCCCGTTTCGGGGGGAAGGCGCCCTTCTACAAGGTCCTTACGGTAAGCGGCCCGCCTCACGATCCCCTCTACAAGGTGGAAGCAACGCTGGAGGGGATCTTTTCCGCCGTGGGGGAGGGCTCCAGCAGAAAGAGCGCGGAACAGCACGCCGCCGCGGAGGCACTGAAGATCCTGCGGGCAAACGAGTCTGCGGAAAAGGAAAACGCAAAGGAAAAGGAGTAGAATATGGATGCAAAACAGGAAGAGTTCGAGTTAAGGCTTCCTTCGGAAATTTTGTTCGGATGCGGAAAACTTTCCCTCCTTCCGGAAAAGCTTTCCCCATACAAAGTCCTTCTTCTGGTCACGGGACGTCACTTTGCCGATTCGGAACCCTGTAAAAAACTTGTGGAAAGCCTGAATGCTTCCGGACACGAGGTGCACAGCGTTTCCGGGATCCGGGGGGAGGGCCCCATAGAAGATGTGGACAAAATCATTGCCCAGGGTAGAAAGTCTCACGCTGAAGCGGTGATTTCCATAGGCGGAGGAAGCGTCATGGACTGCGGAAAGGCGGCCGCCGCCCTCATCCCGCTGGAAGGCTCTTGCGGAGAATATTTTTCCGGAGAAAAAACCATCCCCGGCAAAGGGCTTTTCTTTGCCGCCTTGCCCACCACTTCGGGAACGGGGGCGGAATGTACGGGAAATGCCGTTCTTGCCGATGAAACTACCCATGTCAAAAAGTCCCTGCGCCACCCCACCATGACGCCGGATCTGGCGCTGGCGGATCCGCTTCTTTCTCTCTCCTGCCCGCCCCCGCTGACGGCGGCAAGCGGACTGGACGCCTTCGTGCAGGCCTTCGAGTGCGTCACCAGTCCCCGGTCGTCGGCTTATTCGGAAAGCCTTTGTTTCCGTGCTCTTTCCCTTATTGCCTGCAACCTGAAAAAGGCGTATGAAGAGCCCGAAAACGTTTCCGCAAGAAGCGCCATGGCGGAGGCCAGCCTCCTGACAGGAATGGCCTTTGCCGGGACGGGGCTGGGCGCGGTCCACGGGCTGGCCCACCCCATCGGTTCCCTTCTGCATGTGCCTCACGGGGTGGCCTGCGCCGTCCTCATCGGGCCCGTGGTGAAGTGGAATCTCCCCTGCTGTGAGGAAAAATATGCCCGCATGGCGGAAGTGTGTCATTTTGGAAACAGTGCGGAAGCGTTTCTGGACGGGGCGCTTCACCTTGCCGAAAGCGTGGGCGTGGGAAGGAATTTCCGTTCTTACGGCCTCAGAAGAGAGCACTTCCCCTTCATCGTGAAAAACTGCCGCAGTTCCAGCATGAAAAGCAATCCCAGAAGCATGAGCGATGAAGAAGTCGCCCTTCTTCTGGAAGGTCTTCTGTAACGAAAAGGGAAAAGGATGCGGGGAAAAAAGAAACAGGAAAACAACCTCTTTAGGCAAGAGTTCTTTTCCCGTTTCGCCGAAAAGGTGAGGGGGAAACATTTGTACTGTTCCTTCAGCGGCGGCGCGGATTCCCTTGCGTTGCTCCTTTTTCTGGATCATTGGAAAAAAGAGGGTTTTACCCTTTCCGCCGTCCATTTCGAACACGGCTTCCGTGGGGAGGAATCCCTGCAGGATGCGGAATTCTGCCGGAAAAAGTGCGGGGAAATGAAGATCCCCTTCCGGTGCATTTCTCTGCACGTCCCGGAAAATCTTCTGCCGGGGGAGGGGGAAGAGGCGGCGGCAAGGAGACTCAGGCTCTCCCGGTGGAAAAAGATCGTCGTCGACCCGGAAAAGGAGCTTATCGCCACCGGACACCACGGGGGAGATGTGGCGGAAAACATGCTTCTTCGGCTCTTCCGGGGGGGGAATACAAGTTCCGTAACCTCGCTGAGGACCTTTTCCACGGTGGAAAAGATGACCTTTTTCCGGCCGCTGCTCACCTGTTCCAAAGCGGAACTGGAAGAGTTCCTGCGTACCAACGGCGAAGGTTCCTGGTGTCATGACCGGACCAATGCAGAGGACCTTTACGCCCGGAATTTCCTGCGCAACGATGTGCTCCCCCGGATCTATGAGCGTTTCCCCTTTGCGGAAAAGGGGATGCTTTCCGCCGCGGGGGCGCTGGAGTGCGATGCGGACTTTCTGGAAAAAAGCGCACAGGAGATCTACCTCAAATTCCGGAAGGCGCGTTATGCCCTTTCGTGTCTTTATTCCCTTCATGACGCTCTGCTCATCCGGGTCCTGCGGCTTTTTCTCGACGAGACGCTTTCCCCCTCCCTTGTGCCCGACAGCGCCATGCTGGAGCGGGTAAAGACCTGTCTCCGGAAGCGGGAAGAAGGTTCCGGGCGGAAAAAGAAAGGGGAAAAACTTCTTGTCCCCGTAAGCGGACTGCCCGGAACGTTTCTATCCTTTTCTTCCGGCCGTCTCGTTCCGCTGAAAGAAGAGAAAAGTGCCCCGAAAGGGAAGGAAAGCGGCATCCTGTGCAGGGAGGAAAGCGTTCTCCGGGAAAAAGGCGTCATAAGGAAAAAAGGAAAAACCTTTTCCCTCACGCTGGAAATTCAGAAAAAACCGGAGTGTCTGAAGGAGAAAAACGTCTTTTTCTTCGATCTCGCTAAGATCGTCTTCCCCATTTCGTATACGTTCTGGAAGGGCGGGGAGAAGATGGTTCCCTTTGGCCGCAGGACTCCTGTCCTGCTGAAAAAGCTTTTTGCAAATGCAAGGATCTCTTCTTCGGAGCGGGCGCAATACCCTCTCATCACCGATTCCTGCGGAAAAAGGATCCTTTGTGCCGGAGTCCTGCGCCGGTCCGCCTGGGCGGCAGCGGGGGAAGAGACGGAAGAGGTCCTCAAAATCACCTTCCGGTAGGGAAAGGCAGCCTGTAACGGCCTGTCAGTCCTGTTCGTCAGCTCCGGCTGGAAACATCGGGACTTTTTTTCCTTTCCCGTCTTGTTTTTCCCGGTATTCCGCAGTATAGTACATAACGGAAGCAGTCATTCTGTCCAACATAACAAAAGGAAAAACCATGAAAAGAAAAGTCGTACTGCTGGGAACGCTTTTTGCGCTTCTCCCCCTCCTTTCTTCGGGATTCGATCTCGTAAAGGACTCGAAGGCGTGTGCCGAAATCGTCCTTCCGGAGAATGCCTCCGCTCCGGAAAAGTTCGCGGCAAAGGAACTTTCCAAGTATGCGGAGAAAATGACCTCCGCCAAGCTTCCCGTGGTGGCCAGGGCGGGGCAGGGGCCCTGCGTAAAGTTTCTTGTGGTCCCGGAAGGGAAAAAGTCCGGGAACAAAAAGCTGGACGAAGCCCTGAGCAAGGTGAAGTATGACGGATTCGTATTTCTTGCCGAAAAGAACACTCTTCTCATTGCGGGCAGGAGAGAAAGATCCATTCTGTACGGCGTCTATTCCATCCTCAAGAATGCGGGCGTGATCTTCTTCCATCCGGATCCCACGGAGGAAGGGGAATACGTTCCCAAAAGGAAAGATCTTTCCGTAAAGGACGGCGTCACGGTCAAGTCTCCCGCCTTCAACAGCCGCAGGATCACCCTCAACGGCGGATCCCACAAGAATCAGCATGTCTACAACTGGTTCATCCGCAACGGGATCCAGGTTTTCTCCCCCCAGATCCCCAAAGATCCGCGCATTGCGGAACTGGATCCCATCTTCCTCCGGGGCGGTCATAACATGGGCAACAACCTTGTGGGCCGTGTCGGAAAAGGGGAGGACTTCAAGGAAAAAAGAGAACTTCTTCTCAAGGAACACCCTGAATATTTCGGACTGGTGAACGGCAAAAGAGTCTTTGCGGGCAACGAAAAGGGCGCCTGCCAGCCCTGCACCAGCAATCCGGAGACGCTCAAGAGGATGCTGGACAATATCCGCACGGAGATCGCCATGTTCGAGGGGAAGGAAAACATCTACTCCTTCTGCAACGACGACCACACCCAGTGGTGTGAATGCGAAAACTGCCGCAAGCTGGACGATCCCCTTGCCCCTCGGGCCAACCGGCACGCGGCAAGGTGGTGGAAGTTCGTGAACTATATGGCGGAAAACCTCCTTTCCAAGGACCATCCCGAACAGCATGTCCATACGCTCGTCTATCAGACCTACCGTTTCCCGCCCC
>JAGAEF010000062.1 GCA_017613255.1 Lentisphaeria bacterium | reverse complement strand
TGGATCCGAAACGGAAGATCGGCGCCTTCAAGCTCTCTGAAGTCATCGAACAGGGGAAATACTCCCTGAAGCACGGGGAGGTCATCGTAAGCTACGTCATCGCCCGTCAGCTGAATCTTTCCCTGGGAGACAAGATCCTTCTCCACTCCTCGGCAAACCTTTCCCGTCTGGTGAAAAAGGATAAGAACGGGCGACTTTCCCTTGCGGAAAACGCCCAGCTCTATCTGCCTGCGGAATTCACCGTTTCGGGTATTTCCAATTTCGGCAAATACGATTTCGACCGGGATTTCCTTTTCCTCAACATCGACGACGCCAACGAACTTCTCAATCTGGACTGGGGACTTGCCACAGGCGTCTATGTGTGGACGAAAGACCCCTTCCGCATGAATTCCTTCATGGAACAGGTCGCAGGAGAACTGGAAAAGAAGGCGCCGCTTTGCCGCATCTACTCCTGGCAGACCCTTAACAAGAGGCTTCTGGACGTTCTGCAGGTGGAAAAAAGCATGCAGTTCTTCCTCCTCATCTTCATCGTGCTGGTGGCGGCCTTCAGCATCACCAATACGCTCATCACCACGGTGATCCAGAAGACGAAAGAGATCGGGCTTCTGAAAGCCGTGGGCGCCTCCTCCGGGACCGTCTGCCGCATTTTCATTCTTCAGGGGTTCTTCGTGGGGTTTCTGGGGACGAGTGCGGGGATCGTGCTGGGAGCGCTGGTGGTCAAGTACCGCATGGTCATCCTCCGGACGCTCCGGGTGGTGACGGGGCAGGAGATCTTCCCCAAAGAATTTTATGTCTTCAATGAACTGCCCGCCCATATCATCGGCTCGGATCTGGCCCTCATCGGCGTGATCTCCATACTGCTCTGCACCCTGGGCGCGGTGATCCCCGCGATCCGGGCGGCCAGACTGGATCCCGCCAAGGCGCTGCGGTACGAATAAGGAGGAAGCATGGAAAACAGACTGAACATGGATACGGACAGCCCTTCTTCCGTTCCCGTTGAACAGGAAAAGCCCTTCGTGGCGGCGGAGCACCTGAAAAAGAGCTTCCGTTTGAGTTCCCGGGACATTCTGGTCCTCAAAGACGTGAGTTTTTCCCTGCCCAAAGGGGAATGGACCGCCCTCTGCGGAGCTTCGGGAAGCGGAAAGACCACGCTTCTGGATCTTCTGGGAGGATTGTCCAGACCGGATTCGGGGCGGGTCTTCGTGGACGGAACCGATCTTTCCGGGCTTTCCAATTTCGCCGCGGTCCAGTTCCGCAGAAAAAACGTGGGATTCGTCTTTCAGGCGTACCACATGCTTCCGGAACTTTCCATAAGCGAAAACGTCATGCTTCCCGCCCTTCTGGACGGGAGGAACAAGCACGAGGTGAAGGAGCAGGCGCTCTCCCTGCTGGAGAAAATGGGGCTTTCCCACCGCTTCCACCACCGTCCCAACGAGCTTTCCGGCGGGGAACAGCAGCGCGCCGCCATAGCAAGGGCCCTCATCAACTCCCCTTCCCTCATCCTTGCGGACGAACCCACCGGCAATCTGGATTCGGTGACCGGAAGCGGCATTCTGGAAATCTTCCAGAAGATCCATGCGGAAGGCGTCACCATCGTCATGGTGACCCATGACCGTTTCGTTGCCTCCCTTGCGGACCGGGTCATCGAACTCAAAGACGGAACGGTTTCCTTTCAAGGGTAGTTTCGGCGCCGGAAAAGGGGAAAATTCTCCCGGATAAGAAAAATAAAAGAAAAAAAAGCCGCTGTGCGGGCTTTTTTGATTTGCATTTTTCCCGTCGGAAGAATACATTAGGATTGGATTCACAGCTTTTGCCGGAATTGCGGGGGAAAAATGGCTTCGGAGAACAGGATCGGAAACGGCGTCAGGGGACAGGCCATCGTGGAATTTGCCGCCATGCTGGTGATGATGACGGTGATCCTGGCTGCGATGCTGTTTTTTCTGGGAACCTTCACCAATTACGGCGCAAGGCTCATCCATCTGGTGGCGTGGGAGCCCAACCCCGCCTCCTATGACGAAATGTCCGCCTACAGCAGAGGAAAATAGCTTTCCTCCCGCAGGCTCAAAGAACGAAACCCCATAAAAAAGGAGAAAATAAATGAAAATGATCGTGAGAAGAAAAGAGAGAAAAGGGCAGGCCATCGTGGAATACATCATCATCGTGGTGGTCATCGCCATTGCCGCGCTGGCCATCATCGGGATCTTCAGCGACCGGATCCGCACCCTTATCGCCGGAGCGGCAAGCTCTCTTGGCGCGGAGGACGCCAAGGTGGATACCAAGTCCACGGAGATCCTCAAGAAGATGGATGCGGACGGAATCGACATTTCCGAATAATCCGCATTGCCGATGACCTTTCCGCAATCGGTTGCCGGACTTTCCTTCTGAAAGAGGTCCGGCTTTTCCGTCTTTTCTCCGGACACGCAGGAGCAGACCATGTACCGCAGAAACAGGAACGAAAAGGGCTCCGCCATCATCGAGTCCACGCTTTCCATGTTCGTCATCTTCCTTGTGCTGGGAGCGCTTTTGCAGCTTTTCTATTTCGCCGTTGCGCAGATGCTCACGGATTATGCCGCCCTGCGGGGGGTCCGTTCCCACATCGTGGGGTTCCGGGATTTTCTGGTGCGGAGAGTCGTACAGGTCAACGCCATAGGCGCTTCCGGAAACATCGTTCAGCCCGTGCTGCCCAGAGGAGACGATACGGATGTGGTGGATACGGAAAAATCCTACATCAACACCTATCTGGTGGGCTGGCGGTTCCTGGAGTATGAGAACTGGTTCGGGGCTTCCGGCCACCGCATGAACTTCTTCAAGAACGAAAACAAAAGCACCACGTTCCATCACGCCGTCACAAGTTCCGGGGATCTGGCGAAAGTCACGGCCACCTTTTCCGACTATTTTCTTCTCCTTCTGGGGAACGCCTGCGGCTGCAACGGGAAAATGGTGATCCAGTCCAAATATATCCCGGAAAAAGAGAGCGCGAAAAGTTCCGTCAACCTCTTTTTCGGCAAAATCGACCTTACCGGAGAAGCCGCCATGCGTGACCACGCCGGGACCTTTCTGGATCTGGGAGGAGAATCGGAATGAGGTATTGCGACACCCTGCGGGAAAGAAAGAAGCACCGTTTCCTCCGGGGAAGAGATTCCCGGGGACAGGTGCTTATTCTGGGGATTGTCGCTCTCCTCATCATCGTGGTGGGCATTCTCATTCTCTTCGACGTGCAGAGGATCATCCGGGGCAAAGCCAAGACCATTGCCGCCATCGATGCGGCCGCCCTCACGGGGGCGAACTGGCAGAAACACTCCCTCAATCTGATCGGGGAGCTCAATCTCGTCAAGGCATGCACGGTTCTCATCTCCGATCCCGCCTACGGCCTTTCCGGGGATCCGGACAAGTTCCTGAAGGTGGAAAAGGATGAGAACGGAAATATCACGCCGGAAAGTCTTCAGCGGGCGAATCAGGAGTTTGCCGCACTGGAGGCGGCCTCGGACAATCTCACCCAGATGCAGCTGCGCATCAGTTTCGTGGGCCCCCTTGTGGGATTCGGCGCGGCCCAGCAGGCGGCGAAGAACAACGGACTCACAGCCAACGAGGACTGCATCCAGTTCATCGACCAGCTCATGAAATACGTCGCCGACGAGGATTTCTACACCAAGGACGAGTTCCTCAAGCAGGAGTATTTCGGCTACGCCTGGAGGATCCCCTATCTGAACATGCTTCGCGAACTCCGGCAGGGGGGCAAAGGGATCGCCGTGGGGACCAACGTGGATCTTGTGGGGCTGCCCCGCCTCTACACGGATCCCCCCACGAAGCCCGACTACATCCAGTACATCCAGAGCCGCTTCATCATCGACTCCATCCTGGGCATGGACTGGTGCATCATCATGGCCCTCGTGGATGCGGACTGGACGGATCAGTGGTGGGGGCATATCGTGACGGACAGGCAGAACCAGAAGCTCATGAACGGTTCGGAGATCCTCAATCTGGATGTGGAATTCCTCCCCCCGCGGAAACAGGACGATGAGATCGGACGGAATTTCTATTCGTCGAACCGGGCCAGCGCCGACGAACTCGTCTCCCCCGGGGGACTTGCGGACAGGCAGATAACCGAACTGGCCGGAAAAGAGGGCAAAAAGAAGATCGTGGACGCCTACAATCAGGTGGACCCCGTGGACAGCGCCGGAAATGCCGTGGAGGATGCGGATATGAAATTCAATCCCCTGCCCGCCCTCACCTGGGCGGTGTTCGGTTCCAAATGGCAGCCGTACGACGACGTAAAGGAGCTGGAACAGTCCTTCCGCGCGCCGTTCAGGGAGGGGGCCGCCTACACCTCCGGCGCGCTCTCCTACTTTTCCGTCCATGTCCCCGTAACGACCCTCACCGGAAAGTTCGATTTCAGCAGAAATCTCTCTTTCGGCACCAGAAGCGGCGGAGGAAGGGCAATGTCCAAATATATGGAGCGTGCCCGAAAGGGCATGAGAAAGAGCCGGAACACCTCCCCCATCTCCTTCGACGCGGTGGCCAAGCCTTTCGGACTTCTTTCCGTGGAGTCGGGGGGAAAGCGTCCCCCCTTCGCGGCAAGGCTGGTCCTGCCGGTTTTCGATACCGTCACCCTTGTCCCCGTCTCCCTGGAGTGTCCGGAAGGGCTTCCCATGCACGATTACGGCTGGGTCATCTACATCACCAAGTACCTGCCCGCGCTGGGGCAGTCCGCCAGTCTGGACGAGGCGCTCTCCAAGCTCCCCGCGGAAGAGGCGATCCTTGCCTCCCCCTTCGTGGAAGCGCTGAGGCGTCTGGACGATCCTTCCTTCCGGGAACGGGGCAGGACGTGGCTGGATACGGAGGCCACCGGACACGACGAATACGACGAATTCGGCATCTTCATCCGGCATGTGGTGGACTCCCGGAACCGGGATCACTGCAACGACTGGCCCTCGGGCGGCCCAGGAAGAAGAAAGGGACTGGATCCCTCCTCCTGACACTGCACGCTTTTCCCCTTGAAAATCGGCGGAAAAGCTGTATATTAATAAGACGTGACGAACAAAAAAGCATTTCATGCAACAATCACATTTTTTAACGGAAAAGAGGTTTTCTCATGGCGATCGTCAACAGCGAAAACGATCTTATGGAAAAGATCGTCTCCTTGTGCAAAAGACGGGGTTTCATCTTTCAGAGTTCGGAAATTTACGGCGGATACAACGGGTTCTGGGACTACGGCCCCTACGGAGTAGAGTTCAAGGAAGCCGTCCGGCAGCTGTGGTGGAAATATATGGTCACCACGAGGGAAAACGTGGTGGGGCTGGATTCCACCATCATCTGCCACCCCCGGACGTGGAAGGCTTCCGGGCATATCGACCGCTTCTCCGACCTCATGTGCGACTGCAGGGACTGCAAGACCAGATACCGGGTGGATCAGATGGAGGACCCCACCACCTGCTCCAACTGCGGCTCCAAGAATCTGACGCCGCCCAGAGAGTTCAATCTCATGCTCAAGACCTATGTGGGCCCCGTTTTCGATGAGGACCATGTGGCCTATTTGCGGGCGGAAACCTGCCAGCCCATCTTCACGGACTTCCATCTCATCCGGATAGCCACGCGCAAGCAGCTTCCCTTCGGGATCGCCCAGGTGGGGAAATCCTTCCGCAACGAGATCACGCCCAGAAACTTCACCTTCCGCTCCAGAGAGTTCACCCAGATGGAAATGGAATTCTTCTGCGCGGAGGAGGAGTCCATGAAATGGTACGAGTTCTGGAAAGAAGAACGCATGAAATTCTATACGGAAAAGCTGGGGATCAAAAGAGAGCTTCTCCAGTACCACGACCACGATCAGCTGGCCCACTACGCCAAGGCCGCCGTGGATATCGAATTCAAGTACCCCTTCGGCTGGGGCGAACTGGAAGGGATCCATCACCGGGGAACGTGGGATATGTCCCGCCATCAGGAATTTTCCCAGGAGAATCTGGAATATCTGGATCAGGCCACCAACCGGAAATATCTGCCCACCGTGGTGGAAACCTCCGTGGGGCTGGACCGCATGCTTCTGGCCACTTTGGCCCAGGCCTACGACGAAGACAAGGCGCCCACGAGGAAAGAGGGAATGGAAGACGATATCCGCATCGTTCTGCACCTCACTCCCGCCGTCGCACCCGTTCAGGTGGCGGTCATGCCGCTTTCCAAGAAGCTCAACGAGAAGGCCGGCGCCCTGCAGAAGGATCTGTGCAATTTCTACCGCACCGAACTGGATGTGACGGGCAACATCGGCAAGCGCTACAGAAGACAGGACGAGATCGGGACCCCCTTCTGCGTCACCTACGACTTCGATTCCGATACGGACAACGCGGTCACCGTGCGGGAAAGAGACTCCATGGCACAGGAAAGAGTTTCCCTCTCCCAGCTGCGCAGCTATCTGGACGAAAAGATCTACAAATGATGTTCCTCCCGCGGGGTCGCTTCCCGCGGGACTTCGTTTCCGGAGGTTTTCCTCGCGGAAACGCCGAAAGAAAGGACTCGAAATGGACCTGCATACGGAAAAAAGCAAGCTTTCCGGCGTCATCAATATCCCCGGTTCCAAGTCCCATACCATCCGGGCCATCGTGCTGGCCCTCCTTTCCGAAGGGGTCAGCACCATCAAGAACCCTCTCTGTTCCGACGACACCATCTCCTGTCTGGAGGCGGCCTCCACGCTGGGGGCATGGATCAAGCGGGGAGACGATTCCATCTGGCGCATAGCGGGGACCGGAGGGAACCTTCTGGAGCCGGCAAGAGGCATCATCCACATGGGAAACTCCGGCACGGGACTCAACTTCTTCACCGCCCTTTCCGCGCTGGCCTCCTTCAAGGTCGTTCTGGACGGGGACGATTCTTTGCGTTCGAGAAAGGAAAAACCCCTTATCGACGCCCTGAGCGCCATGGGAGCGGCAACCACGCTGTCCGAAAACGGCTGCTGTCCCCTTTCCGTACAGGGGCCCGTGCACGGGGGGGACGTCACCGTGGACGGGATCTCCTCCCAGTTCGTTTCCGCGCTTCTTTTCCTTGCGCCCCTTCTCAAGGAGGATACTTGTCTTTCCGTCACCAACGGGCATGAACTCCCCTATGTGGCCATGACCCTTTCCTGGCTGGCAAAACAGAAGATCGACTTCAAGGCCTCTTCGGATCTTGCCCAGTTCCATATCCGGGGCAATCAGAAGTATTCCGCCTTCACCACCACGATCCCCACGGACTTTTCCACGGCGGCCTTCCCGCTTCTTGCGGCGGCGGTCACGGGGAATGAAGTGGCGGTTCCCTCCCTGGATTTCAACGACCAGCAGGGAGACAAGGCGGTTTTCGCCCTCTTCGAAAAGATGGGAGTGAAGGTCTCTTCCAGGAACGGTCTCACCGTCATCAAGGGGCCCCGTACCCTCAAGGCGCTGAAGGCGGATCTCAACGCCACCCCCGACGCCCTGCCCGCGCTGGCGGTGGCCGCTTCCTTCGCCAACGGGACAAGCGAATTCACCAATGTAGCCCAGGCAAGAATGAAGGAGACCGACCGGATCCGCTGCATGGCGGAGGAGCTTTCCAAACTGGGGATCACCTGCGAGGAACTGCCCGACGGTCTCATCGTCCACGGCGGGACGCCGAAAGCCTCCAAAGAGCTCTCCAGCCGCAAGGACCACCGCATTGCCATGGCCCTTGCCTGCGGAGGACTGGCCATGGAGGGAGAGTGCGTGATCTCCGACGCGGAATCCGCCTCCGTGACGTACCCGGACTTCTTCCACGATTTCATGAATCTCGGGGCCCGCTTCGCCCTTTCCTGACTTCATGACGCCCTCCCCTCCATATACTCCCCCGGAAAAAGAGGCATGGACGGGGGGAAGCAGCGTACCGGACTCCGTCACGTTTTTTTCCTTCCGCTGGACGGCGGCCGTATTCCTGTGCGCTTTTCTGTGTGCTTCCTTCCTTGCCGCCGCGTGGGGAAAAAGGGAGGAGGGAAAGCTTTTGGGGAGCTTCCTTTCCGGGTGCGTCTTCTTTCTTCCCGTGATCGCCGCAGGGATCTTATCCCGGCTGTACGCATGGAAAAAGGTTCCCGGCGTTCCCGCAAAAACGGTTTTTCCTTTCTGGAACGTTTCCCCCGGCAAAAAGACGTTTTTTCTTGCGGGAGGCGCGATTCTGGGGGGAGTGCTTCTTCAGGCGCCCGTTCTGCTTCTGGGACTGCTTCAGCAGGGCCTGTTCCGGAAGCTGGCCATCCACCTCCCCCCGCAGGAGAAAGTGACGCAGATCATGAACGTGCTGGAGAGCGCCGATCCGGTCCCGGGACTGTTTCTTCTCCTGATCCCGCCGCTTCTTTTCGCCCCCCTTGCGGAGGAGCTCTTCTTCCGCCTGATCCTTTTCGAAACCTTGCGGAAAGTCTGGAAGGAAAACGGTGCGATATGGGCGTCCGTGTTTCTCTTCGCGGTGCTTCACGGGAGCGTTTCCGCCTTTCTCCCGCTGATCCTTGTGGGATTCGTCTGCCAGAAGGTCTTTCTGAAAAGCAGGAGTCTGCTTGCTTCCGTGCTCCTGCACTTTTCCTTCAATCTAACTTCTTTCCTTCTGCTTCTCTGGAAGTGCCGTTCCTGACGGCCGCGTTACCCCCGGCAGGGGCCGTGCTTTTCGTTTCCGGAGCCTTCGCCTCTTTCTTCGCTTCCGGAGCTTTCTTTGCCGCCGGGGCTTTCACTTCCTTCTGTGCCTCGGATGCCGCCGGAACCTTCTTTCTCTTCAGAGCGTTCGCTTTTTTCCGGGTGTTCGCCTGTTTCATGCGGCACGTAAGCGGAGTCCCGGCACGATGTTCCAATTCGGAGGAAAGACGGGCGACAAAAGCCGCTCCGAACATGACAGAGCTGAACAAAACAATGGCAAGAAGCCCCAGCACGATGGGGGCGGAAGAGCACCGGGGATTGTCCTTCCAGCGGGAAACGGGCACTTTCCTCAGGTATTCCCGGAGAGACTGCTGAAGGAGACATACCATGGCAATGAACAGCGCCGCCACGGGCAGCGTGAACGCATTCGTGAACCGCAGGAAGGGAGAACTTGCCGCATCCGGGAAAAAGATGAAAAGGAACTGCACGAGATATGCGGCGGCACTGGACACGAGGAAGAGTACCCAGTAGATCTCCGTCACCGTCGTACAGGAACTTTTCGGACGCTCCAGAAGACGGTCCAGAGTCCGGCTGAGCTTCACGTAGGCGACAAAGCTCCAGTACAGATTGAAAAGGGGAATGAAGAAATATCCCACCGCCTTGGCCGGAGTCGTTTCCGCCTCCTCCGCAGGCAGGAATTTCCAGTAGCGGTAGAGAAGCACGATTGCCGCTATCGAACCGGAAGTAACGCATCCCGCGCAGAAGAGTATGCTGATCCCCATGGGAAGCATGAAAAGAACGGTCATGGCCTTGCTCTTGAGCACCGCGGCAATGATGCAGGCCACAAGAAAGATGATGGCGAAAACCCCGAAAACGCCCAGCACGACCAGAGAAATCCACCACAGTTTGAACATCACATCCAGACTGCGGACCGCACCGTTTTTAAAGCAAAGCTCCTGTTCGCTTTCCTCCGATTCCGGGGCAGAGGCCGCTTCCCCGTTTCCTTCTCCTTCCGGCAGGGAAACGCTTTTCTCCTCCTCTTCCCGTACGGTACTTTCCGCTGCGTGCTTTTCCTCGCCGGAAAAGCCGTTCTCTTCTTCCAGACTCGCCATTTTTCCTCCTTTTCCGCAATGAAAAAAAGGATCCCGGCGAACACCGGGACCCTTCCAAAAATACGCTAATTCCAGCTCAAACCCATATCACTTTTCCGTGGGGACCACGATCCCCTTGATGATGATGTTCTGGCAGAAGATGAAGACCAGAAGCGTGGGGATGGCCGCAATGATCAGAGCGGAGAACCCGACCGCCTGGCTGGCACGCTGCTGGAGCTGGTAGAGATAGACCATCATCGTCCACATGGACTGGTCCTGACAGAGCAGGAACGCCATCATGAAGTTCCCGTACGCGTGAGTGAAGGAACTCAGGGCGATCACGGAAAGAATGGGCGTGGAAAGCCCCATGGCGATGTGCCAGAAGACCACCCACTCGGAGGCTCCGTCGATGGCGGCGGATTCGAACAGTTCCTTGGGCAGGCTGTCGAAGAAGCCCTTGAGAAGGAAGATGTTGTACCCGTTGGCCATGGTGGGCAGAATGAGCGCCGCGAAGGTGTTCAGAAGTCCCAGATCCTTGATGAGCAGGAACTGGGGGATCCCCAGCACCATGGCGGGGAAGGCCATGGGCAGCATCAGAAAGAGCAGGATCTTGTAGGCAGGCGCCATTTTGTACCGGGAGAGGGCGTAGGCGCAGAGGGGATTGACCATCAGGGCCGCCACCACCGCCAGACAGCAGTAGATCACGGTGTTGCGCGCCGCATTTCCGCTGGTGAGGATGGTATCGATGACCATGAGGTAGTTGCGCTTCAGGTACTCCTTGATGAGCATGGAGCGGTTGTCGATGACGTTGAACCACTCATACTCCTTGATGGGAGTATTGATCATTTCCACGTTGACATACACGTTCCCCCAGGCCTTGTTCAGGGCGCCGATGGTCTTGTACTTTTCCTTCAGGAACTTGATATACCGCTCCTGCAGTTTGTCCGCCTTGGAGACCACCCGCAGCGAGGCGTTGTCCTTGTCCTTCAGGAATTCCGTGTAGTGATTCTGGGCAATGGCCGTTTCCGGAGCCGCAGGGAACCGGGTGAAGAAGGGGATCTCCAGCTTGTTGGTGATGGTCCTGTGGTAATCCTGGGAAAGTTTCTGGTAATCCACCACGCCCTGGGCGTTGCGGTACTTCCTTTCCACGAAGTTGCGGTAGTCGGTAAGAGCGGTGCGCTGGAGCCCCACTTCGGTGGTGCTCAGCGTATCGATGAAGGCGCTCAGGTCCGCGGACTGCCTCAGGTTGTCCCGGGGCGCTTCCGTGGTGAGCCGGATCTCGTCGAAGCTCTTGAAGCCCAGATTGTAGGCCTTGTTGATGTTGTCGATGTTCTTATACTTTTCCAACAGCCACGCCCGGTACTGGTTGCCCAGCGTGATGATCCTTATGTACTTGGGGGAGACGCGGGTGACCACGAAATCCTTCCAGTCCACCTTGATCTGGCCGGAGGCGGGTTCGGAAACGGGCACGCGGATCCCGGCGAAATCCTTTTCCTTTGTGCGGTAGATCTTGTTCAGCGCGGCGAAATCCTTGTACTTTTCCTGAAGATAGGCGCTCCACTCCGCCTGGGAGGCGGGATCCACGTTCACGAAGGCAAGGTTCACGTTTTCCCTGATGAAGGTCAGCCACGCCTTGGCGAATTCAGGCTTGGAGGCGGGATAGCGCTCCGGAAGGGAAATATCGCTCCAGTGGATGTAGGAGGTGCCGAAAAGCCGGTTGAGGTTGTTGAGGTCTCTTTCCACTCTGGTGCGCAGATGGGTGACGAATGTCCCGTCCAGATCGATCCAGCTGGTCTGCAGATCCGGCAGCGTGTTCTTGAACTCCAGGATCGCCTTCAGAAGAGGCGTATTGTAGTCCGTGGAAATGCTGCTGGAGGCGAAAAGTTCCACGGGAAGCCCCAGCACGCTGAAGTCGCTGTAGTTGGTCCCGCACTTTTCGTTCATGTTCTGGATGGTGCCGTACTTATCCTTCAGCCACGCCCGGTACTGCCGCACGGAAAGGGTGTCCACGCCCACTTCGTAGGCCATGCCGATGACGCGCCAGTAGTGGGGTTTGTCCCTGCGGATCCCGGCGATGAACTCCCGGAAGTCGTCGTTTCTTTCCCGGGAAATGATCTCCGGCACGGCGATGTTGGTGATGGAACCGATGGGTTCCCGGAAGTCGGAGAACACAAGGTTGTTCTTGTTGTTGTACTTGGTCAGAAGGTGCTTCTGGAAGAGAAGACGGTTGTCATACACATACTCGGGCGCAATGGAGAAATCGTTGAAGTCCACATCGCTTTTCAATGACCCGGAGATCATGATGAGCAGCGGGTACACCATGGTGGCGCCGCCGACGATAAGAATAAGGTGTATGGCAAGGCCGAGGATCTTGACCTTGAGGCTTTTCTTTTCCACATTTCCGATGATAGGCATTATTTACCTCCGGTGGTTTTGAATTCCATTTTGGACAGCCGTTTCAGATTCTGGATGGTGAAGAGCAGCGTCATGGAGCCCAGCACCCACGCCATGGCGATGGCGCTTCCGAAACGCAAGTTGGTGTACGCTTCCTTGAAGATGTGCAGTTCCGCCACTTCCGTGTTGGCCCGCCCGAAGGTCATGATCAGAATCATTCCTCCGGACTGGGAAGCGGTGATGAACGCGCCCACGAAGTTGATGATGATCAGAGCCTTCAAGGTGGGGAAGGTAACGTGCCAGATCTTCTGGAAGAAGTTGGCTCCGTCGATCTCCGCGGCTTCGTAGGTATCATCCGGCACGCCCTTGAGGGCGGCAAGATAGATGAGACAGCCCGGTCCCGCGCCCGCCCAGATGGTGGGAATCACGCAGGAGAACATGGCCCATTTGGCATCTTCGATCCACGCAATGGGGGAGAAACTGATCCCGAAGAGGTTGAGGATGTTGCCCACCACCTGGTTCAGGATTCCGGAGGAACCGCTCTGGTAGAAAAGTCTCCACATGAAGATCACCACCAGTCCGCTCATCACGGCGGGCAGATAGAAGATCGTTCTGTAGAAGATCTTCCCGCAGGAGACCTCCTGAAGCAGGATGGAAAGAATGATGGGCGCGCAGAAGCCCAGAGTAAGCAGGAACGCCATATACCGGAAGGTGTTCCAGATGGAGCTCCACCACTCGTCGCTGAAGAGGACGCCGGCGATGTTGTCCAGCCCGACCCAGTCGCTGCTGCCCACGAAATGGTAATCCTGGAAGAGGATCTGGGAACCGCTGATCATGGGGTAGTATGTCCACAGAAGGATACTCAAAACAGCAGGGAGCATGATAAGGTATCCCAGCCAGTTCCGCTTGAATTCCCAGCCTTTCTTCTTCCCGGAGTAGGTGTCCTTGGGAGAGAAGACTTTCCAGATGTTGTAGATGACGAAACAGAAGAGGCACAGAAGACAGATCGCCACGATGGTGGCTACGATGGTGCGCTTCTGTTTTTCCGCGGGGGAAATGCGCCCGATCATGCGCTCGTTGGTGCGGTTTTCGGCGCGTTTGAGGATCTCCTGGAAGATCTTGATGCGGGCTTCCTTCGCCTCGGGGGTATTGCCCTCGGGGAGTTTTCTGTCACGGGCGAGCTGCTGGGCTTCGTCCAGAGGCTGGGTCATATAGAGATAGACCAGCTGGCAGTTTCTGCCGAAGGGTTCCGCCTTGCCGTTCTTCAGGGCCTCGTTGAAGGTCTTTTCCCATGCGGGGGGCAGATATTTCAGATATTCGGTGTAGCCGAACTCCCGCAGGTAGTTGGGGCTCAAAAGCTTGCCCTGACCGTTGCGGATCATGAGCTCGGTGTAGATCCTTCTGGCGGCTTTGGAGTTCATGAACCGGATGTACCTCCAGGCCATGTCCCGGATCTCCTTGGCGGACACATACTCGCCTTCCGAGTTCCTGCGTCCGGCAAGTCCGGCAAAGATTCCTTCCAGACCCATGTTGACTTCCGTGGCGCTGACGCCGCTGGGTCCGATGGGGAAGGGAGCGCATCCCACCAGCGTGGGATCCACGCCGCCGCCGGTACGTTCATCGCCCAGATAGTAGGAGAACATCCCCAGACGGCCCGCCTGCTGGGCAAGCTTCATGGAGCGTTCGTCCGCATTGGCCGTGGAGTAGCCCCGCTGCACGACTCCGTCGGAATCGATCCAGCGTTCCGTGGTGAGGCGCATGTAGAACTCCAGCCCCACGGCGGCTTCCCGGGTGCCGAAGGCGGCCTTCCACTGGCCTTTTTCGTCCTTGATCACCGCTTCTCCGCCGGCGCCCCAGAGGTAGGGCATGTAATCCCATGCCGCCTGCGGTCCGGTGCTGATGCTTATGCCGTATTTATCTCTGGCCGGATCGGAGATCCTCCGGGCGTAATCCAGAAGTTCGTCCCAGTTTTTCGGCGGCCTTTCCGGATCCAGTCCGGCATCCTGGAAGAGGTCCTTTCTCCAGAACAGGGCGCGCACCAGAATGCTCTTCCCCATGAACCAGAGGTGATCCCCCGCCCGGAAGCCGTCCATGCCGGGGCCTTCCCGGTAGATCACGGGCCGCATGGCGGCGGGAACGGAATTCAAATAGCTCTTCACGCCCTTGAACTCGGGATCCTTGTTGATGTAGTCGTCCAGCGGGTAGATGAACCGCTGCTGGATGTAGGTATCCGACATGCGGAAGTTGACGCGCATGACGTCGGGAGCCGCGCCGCCGGCGATGGCCAGCATGAGCTTGGATTCACTGCCGATGTTGGCAATGGTGATCCCGCCGAACCGGGAAAGTTCCACCTGCGGGTTCTGCCGCCGGAACTCGTCCAGAAGCGCCACCTGGATCTGACTGCTTACGTCCGTGGATTTGGGATCCGGGATGTGGTAGATGCGGAGAGGGATCTTCTTGAGCTTCTTGTTCGGCTCCGCCTTTTTCTTCTTCACAGGCTTGGCGGGAGATTTCTGCGCATCCTCCGCCGCCCCGGCCCCCACGGGGAACAGCAGAGAAACGATCAGTGCCGCCCCCAACAACGTTGAGAAAAATTTTCCTTTCATCATCATTTTCCGTGATAATGAGTTGCACCGCCCCTGAGGACGGCTGGAACGCCGTACTGCCGCCCGCTGCGGCTTTTCCGGTCGATCCGTTTCCAACACGCCAAGCTCCCTGCCGGGCATGATTTATCCTAATGGCGGTAATATAGCACGGATATTGCCGTTTTGCAAGTCCCGCCCGCCCCGATCCGGCAAACAAACTTGTGATTTTTCCCGCCGAAGGGGGATTCAGGCGGAAAATCCGTCTTTTTCTCCGGGATTGTCGGAAATACCCTTGAACCTTCGGAAAAAGCACCTATCTTAAACAGTCCGCCGTTTTTCTCCCGGAAGGAGGAGACGGCCGTTTTCAAGACGATCAACAAGGAGACGCCATGGACCCGTATCTTGCCCGTTTCGCCTTTTTCTGGTACAACGACGAAGAGGTCTTTCACTTCACGCAGGAGGAGATCGACGAAAAAGTCCGCCGCTACGCCAGACAGGGGATCACCCATCTCATCACCTTCTCCTGCACCCATTTCCGCTGGAGTTTCCAGCCCTACTGGGGACTTCTCGACGAATGCCTTGCCAGGATCGTGAGAAGCGCTCACAAATACGGACTCAAGGTCATCGAACACCACTCTTCGGAGCTTTCCCACCTTGCCGACACCCCGGAACAGCGGGAACGGCTGAAAAGGATCCTTTCCTTCCGAAAATCCTCTTTGGATTCATGGAAGGGGCTGACCGAGTACCTGCAGGACAGGTCTTCCGACGCCCGCAAGTGGGAGCAGATCGACGGGAAAACCGGAAAGCCTTACATCAACACTTACATGGGCACGGGCAAATGCTACAACGATCCGGAATACCGGAAAGCGTATCTTGCCTATCTGGAAAGCGTCTACAGTACCGGCGTGGACGGGATCATGACCGACGACGTGCAGTACTACTGCTTCTGTACCTGCCCGCACTGCAGGAAACTCTTCCGGGAAAAGTACGGACACACTCTCCCCTCCCCCGAAAATTGGGACGAATGGTTCGGCAACATGAAAGACCCTTCCTTCGTGGACTTCCTCCGCTTCCGTCTGGATTCCACCCACGACTTTCACGTCATGGTCAAGGAGCATTACGACCATCTGGGGCTGAAAATGCTCCGCCCCAACTACCACTCCTTCGCCTTTTCCAACGATGCCCAGGCCTGCGGGATCGACGAACTGCCGGAGATGCACTGGTACTTTCAGGAGTGCGCCCTTTCCTGCGTGATCCGCTACTCCTTCCTGAAATCCGCGGGTGAACAGAAGCACCGGGCCATGATCGCCAAAGCGCGGAAGATCCCTCACGGCATCCTCAATTACGCCTACGACCGGGACGAACTGGTCTTCTCCTGGGGAGTGGCCATGCTCTCCGGCGCCTTCTACATCAATACTCCCGAGGGCGGGGAGATGGTGGACGAAACCTCCATCCGCGCCTTCGAAAGGAAACACGCCTCCCGCCTCTTCCATTGCGAAGAGTTCGCCCCCGTGGGATTCCTCCACTCTCAGAAGAACCGGCTCTTTTCCCCCGGTTACAACATGAGCAGGATGGAGGCGTGGCTCCAGATGTGCATCCTGAAAAACGTTCCCTGCATCATGGTCAACGTCGACGATCCCGATTCCTGGAGAAAGTGTTCCCTCCTCTGCGTGAACGAAATCCACATGCTTTCCGATCCCGAGATCCTTTCTCTGAAAAAATATGTAGAGGAAGGGGGCGTTCTGGTGCTTTCCGGCCAGTGCGGCACACAGAAGGAGACCGTGCTCCCCCGCACGGAAGAGGAGCTGGAAGCTGTCTGGGGACTTCCCTTCGCAGCGGCAAGAAACGGCACGGGACCCGCCGTTTTTCCCCACGGAAAGGGCAAGTTCTGCATCGTGCCCGACACCTTCGGCTATCCGCTGGAAAAGGAGGACATCCAAAAGATGTTCGGGACAGATCACATGGATTTCCCCTTTCAGGACATGTATTACGAACTCATGCGCAACGCCCCCTTCGTCACGGCGAATCCCCACAAACGGGAGGAGAAGAGAGAGAGCGTCATCACGAAGCGCTGGAAGGGGCTCTTGAAAAGCGCACCGGAAGTCATTCAGCTCTTCCGCACTCTTGCGCCCCCCGCATTCACGGCGGAACTGCCGGAAGGCGTTCTTGCCGCACCTTACCGTTCCACGGAAGAAAAAAGCATCACCGTCCGGCTTCTGAACACCACCGACGCTCTGCTCGTGAAGGATCCAGGAAATTTCATCACCAGAGCGGACAGGATCGAATGGAAAAAGTGGCAGGGGCCTGACGGCATCTTCACATTCCGGCTTTCTCCGGGAGAAACCATCCGCAAGGGCTTTTTCACCGACCTTTCCGGAAAAGAGATCCCGCTTTCCTGCACGTCTCAGGGAGACGGTCACTGGAAGATCGTTCTTCCCGCCGGACTGCTGGAAGATTTCGGATGCGTGGTACTGGAGGTTTGAAGGCACAAGAGGGGAACGCAGAGCGAAAAAACACGGCGCATGTTTCCAGCCCGGGCCGGGGAACAGGCCGGACCCTCCGCCGCGCTTTGCGCTATGGAGGGTAAATAGGCCGGATAGGCCCAATAGGCAGTGTGCGGCTGGGAATACACACACCATCGGCCGGGCGGCGAATTTTCCCACATTGCATCACAACGCCGGATCGGCTGGCAGGCGAGGCGCTGCGGCGCAACGGGAGGCGAATAGTTCGCCGGGCATCGGCCTTGCGGACGGTCCGCAAGGGTTGTGGGCGTAATTCGCCGGGAGCG
>JAGAEF010000061.1 GCA_017613255.1 Lentisphaeria bacterium | reverse complement strand
CCTTCTCACCAACAGCGCCTCCGGCTTCTCCGACGTGCGCACCTACTGGAGCCCCGCCGCCATCAAGAAGGTCACCGGGACGGAACTGAACATTCCCGGCATGATCCACCTTCTCAACTCCGGCGCCACCACCATGGATGCCACCGGACGCATGAAGGACGCTCAGGGCAAGCCGGCCATGAAACCCTTCTGGGAGATCACGGAAAAGGATGTGGAAGCGTGTCTGAAGGCCACCACCTGGTGCCCCGCCAATCTGGGCTACTTCCGGGGCGGAGGCTTCTCCTCCCGCTTCGTTTCCGCAGGCGGCATGCCCATCACCCTTACGAGGGTCAACCGCGTCAAGGGGCTGGGCCCCGTCCTCCAGATCGCGGAAGGGTACACCTACATGCCTCCGCAGCAGGTCCACGACATTCTGGACAAGCGCACGGATCCGGGCTGGCCCACCACCTGGTTCATCCCCAACATCACGGGGAAAGGCGCCTTCACCGACGTGTACAGCGTCATGGCCAACTGGGGCGCCAATCACGGGGCCTTCAACTACGGCCATATCGGAGCCGACCTCATCACGCTGGCCTCCATGCTCCGGATCCCCGTGTGCATGCACAACGTTCCCGAGGAAAAGATCTTCCGTCCCTCCGCGTGGAACGCCTTCGGCATGGACAAGGAAGGCGCCGATTACCGCGCCTGCGCCAATTTCGGGCCCGTGTACGCATAAAAAACGGTTTTTGGCTCGTTTCCGGCGGAGCCCATGGGGTTCCGCCGGATTTTTTTCGGGCTCGCGGAAAAAGCATTTTTCCGTGCTTTTCCGTTGCATTTTCTCTACCATGGGGGTATAGTAGAAGCAGGTAGAAACAAAAACTTTTTTTCGTCACGGGAGAAAAAATGGAATCATCATGGAATGAACTTCTCGACGGAACCGAAGGGGACCTCCTTCACGGAAAAGAGACGCTGGAAAAAGTCCCGCTTCTTGCGGAAAAGTGTTTTCTCTCCCCTTCGCAAAAGTCCGTTCCGGAAGAGTGCGCGCGCAAGGTTCTTTCCGATCCGGAACTTCTGAAGGGTTTTGCACAAATCCTCGCCCTGCTGGAAGAGGGGATCCTGGAGGGTTTTTCCGGCAGGATCACCGACGCAGTTCTGGAAGAACCTTTTCCCAAAAAGATCTGCGGGGACATTCCGGAGGAAAACTATCTGTTCCTCCTTGCCGTTTCCTGCGTTCCCGCGGGGGAAAAGGCCTTCCGGAAAAAGGGACTTCCCCCGGAAAAACTTTTCGAAGCGCTGGACGAAGTCCGCTCCTGGTGCGACAACTGCACGCGCAATTTTTCCGTAACGGGCCTGCAGTACGGCAACGGATTCGCCTGGATCGTCTTCCGGATCCTGCCGGGGATCGTCCTGCGGTTCGGGCGTCTGGAATACAATCACTGTCTCGCCTTTCCCGATATCCTCGTCTTCCGGCACAGGAAAACGGGGGCGATCTGCGTCATGCTTTCGGGGAAATACGATGTGAATGACCGGGGGGAGATCGCCGCACAGGGAGAAAAGATCGCCTTTACCACTTCCGTTCCTTCCGGGATCTTCGGCTCTTACGACGGCTTCCCCGTCACCCCGGACGGAAAGGTCCTCCAAGAGACGGTCCGGGCGGATCTGGAGGAGTATGAGATCCTCCTGCGGCCCGGGGATCAGGTCCTGTATATGCACATTCCGGAACTGGGGCCCCTCACCCCGGAAAAGGTGGAGGATTCTTTCAGACAAGTGAAGGCGTTCTATGCGGAAAGGGAAAAGGATTCCTTCCGCCCCAAAGGGATCGTCTGCGGCTCCTGGCTTTTCGACCCGGTCCTGCAGGAGATCCTGCCGGAAAACGCCAATCTCCCGCTTTTCCAGAAGAGCGGCTTCCTTCTTCCCCCCAAAACGCCCCGGTGCGACGCGGTCTTCCGGGTGTTCGGAACCAAGGCGGTCAAAGAGGGGATCGACGCGGTCCCGTGGAAGAGCACGCTGCAGAAAGCCCTTGGCGAGTACCTGAAAAAAGGCGGCATTTTCCGGGGCGGAAGGTTCTTCCGGCTGTTTTGACGATTTTTGTTACCAAACGCGAATACAAAGGAGTTTTTCATGTTTTCTTCCGGGAGTTTTCTTGCACTTTCCTTCCAGAGTCCGGAGGCGCCGGGGCTTTCCCGCGTGCCCGCCAAAAGCATCTTCTTTCACTTTCCCGATGAAAAAAGCGCGAGGAAAAGTTCCTGCCGGGAGAGAGGGCCCTTCTACATGGGGCTGGCGGGGGAGTGGCTTTTCAAGTACTTCAAGGCGCCGTCCCTGATCCCCGATGATTTCGACGCCATCCGGGACTGGGACAGTCTGACTGTTCCCTCCTGCTGGGATATGAAGGGGTACGACCACCCCCACTACACCAACAGGAATACGCCGTGGAAAAAGGAGGAGCACCTTGCTCCGAAAGTTCCGGAAAACGACAATCCCTCCGGCGCATTCCGCAGGAAATTCCGCCTGCCGAAGTCATGGAAAGGCAAAAGAGTCTTCCTTGCCTTCGACGGCGCCGAAAGCGTGCTTTATGCCATGCTGAACGGAAAAAGTCTGGGCTTCCTCAAGGACTCCCGCACAGGGGGAGAATTCGAGATCACGGAGAGTTTGCGGGAGGGGGAAAACGTTCTGGATGTCGCGGTGGTCAAGTGGTCGGATTCCTGCTACATGGAGGATCAGGACCAGTGGTGGCACGCCGGGATCGTGCGGAACGTCTATCTCTATGCGGCTCCCGAAAACTTCATCGGCGATTTTTTTGCGAAAACCACGCTGAAAAACGAGTACAGGGACGGCGTTCTGGATCTGGAAATGCTGGTGAATTTCCGCAAAAAAATGCTTCCGGATCATACGTTGTTTGTCACGCTTTCCGGTGAAAAGGATCATACGGTCTTCCGGGAGGAGCTTCCGGTAAACCGTCATTTTGCGAAACGATTCGGTTCTTCCGACTTTTCCCGGACGGCAAGCTCGCTGCACAAGGAGATCCCTGGGGTGAGGGCGTGGAGCGCGGAGGATCCTTTCCTGTACACGCTCCTCATCACGTTGAAGGACGGGAACGGCACAGTCCTGGACGCGGTGGGCGCAAAGATCGGATTCCGTTCCGTGGAGATCAAGGAGCGTTCTCTTCTTCTCAACGGGCAGAGGGTCCTCATCACCGGAGTCAACCGGCACGAACACGACCCCAACGAGGGCCGTACCCTTTCCATGGACCGCATGGAACAGGACGCCGTGCTCATGAAGCAGTACAACATCAATGCCGTCCGGTGCAGTCACTATCCCCCCTCCTGGGAATTTCTGGAACTTTGCGACAAGTACGGGCTTTACGTCATGGACGAAACCAATCTGGAGACCCACGGCTACTCTTCCGATCTCTCCAACAATCCCGCATGGGCTCCCGCCTATCTGGACCGGTGCGTGAAAATGGTCATGCGGGACAAGAACCACCCCAGCGTTTTCTGCTGGTCGCTGGGCAACGAATCCGGCAGCGGCCCCAACCACAACGCCATGGCGGGCTGGATCCGGGACTACGACGCAAGCCGCATCGTTCACTACGAAGCCGCCACGCAGGGCTGGATCCCCGGGAACGAGCGTCTCAAAAGCGATATCGTAAGTCCCATGTACCCCTATGTGGAATCCATGATCCGCTGGGCGGAAAACTTTGCGGAACAGGAGGACCGCCCCATGATCCTGTGCGAATTTTCCCACGCCATGGGCAACAGCAACGGCGGACTTTCCGACTACTTCGAAGCCTTCCGGAAATACCCCTGCCTGCAGGGAGGCTTCATCTGGGAATTTCTGGATCACGGCATCTATGCGAAGGACAGGAAGACCTTCCTCTACGGCGGGGATTTCGGGGACACCCCCAACGATCTCAATTTCGTGGCCGACGGGCTGGTCTCCCCCGAAAGAAAACCCCATCCCGCTTTGGAGGAATATAAATATCTGGCCCAGAAGATCCGTTTCGCCCTGCCCGATCCCCGAAGCCTCGTTCTGCGCATCACCAATGAAAAATACTTTACGGACCTTTCCTCTTACGATTTCTTCTGGGAAATGACCCGGGAGGGGAAGAAGATCGCCGGGGGAAAGATCACGAAAGAGATGATGCTGGAAAGCTTCTTCTATCAATCCTGCACCATCGACGACCGGGAAAAGGGCGAAAAAAAGGAGAAGAGCTTCCTGCAGGAGGTGAGACGGCCTTTCTACAAACCCTGCACCGGGCTCTACTGCTCCCACGAGTTCCACAATACCGCCCTCTTCCGCATCCACGCGCTTGTGCCCGAATGCAGTCCGGGGGATACCCTTCTGCTCGACGTGCGCGCGGAACTCAAAAAAGATACTCTGTGGGCAAAAAAGGGGCACATCGTCGCCTATGAGCAGTTCGAACTCCCCTATGCCGCCTTCCGGGAGGCCGCCCGTGCTTCCCGCAAAACCGTCCTTCCCCGTCTTTCCGCAAAAGGGGACTTCCTTACGCTGGAGGGGCAAAAGATCCTTGCGGAAAGACCCTCCCTCAATCTCCTGCGGGCGACTCTGGACAATGACGGCGTCCCCTGGGCCCTGCCCATGCACATGACCGCCAAGCCGCTGGTGCGGTGGCACGACAAGGGTCTTTACGAGGGGAGAATCCGCTCTTCCGCAAAGGAAGAAGGCCCCGGCAGGCTTCTTCTCACGGAGACCTTTTCCACCCCTGCAACGAAGGAAAAAATCACGCTTTCGCAGAAATACGTTTCTCTGGAAAACGGCGCGGTGGACGGGGAGGCTCTCTTCTCCGTTCCGGAGTTTTTCCGGGATCTGCCCCGGCTGGGCGTGCTTTTCACCCTTCCGGGCTCCTTCCGCAAAGTGGAATACTTCGGAAGAGGCCCCTTCGAAAACTACGTGGACCGCTGTGCCGGCGCGAAAAAAGGATTGTACAAGACCACCGTGGACGACATGATTACCCCCTACATCATGCCTCAGGAGTACGGGAACCGGACGGGAGTCAAGTTCTTCTCCCTCTACAGCGCGTCCCTGAATGTCACGCTCCTCTTTTCCACCCCCATGGGGGCGGAATTTTCCGTAAGTCCCTACTCATGGGAGATGCTGGAAAATGCGAAGCACACCAATGAACTTTCCGACTCCGGAAAAGTCTTCCTCAAGCTGGACTATTTCCAGAGAGGCGTGGGCAGCGTGAGCTGCGGACCGGACGCAAAGGAGGAGTACCGTACCCAGTGGGGAGAGTTCCTCCTGCGCTTCCGCATGAAGGCCGTCCCGGGGAAGGTTACTGACCTTCCCGCCGCCGTCAAGGAGATGTAAAACGCCTCACAGGGGGACGGGAATGACCTTGCCGCTTCGCAGGGCAAGGATCCGGCACTTCACGCGCTCCGGGGCCAGTTTCAGCAGACGGGCCGCCGCCTCCCTGTAGGTATTGAGCTGGAAGGAATATTTCCGCAGAAAGACTGCCTCGTCCTCCTCCTGATCGCTCTTGAAGTCGATGACCGTGGCTCCCGTGCACACGCCGTTTTCATCGTACTCCGCCACAAGACGGTCGAAAACGCCGGAAACGAAATTGCCCTTCTCCCGGTCCGGAAGAAGAAACGCCTGCTCCCTCCGGAGGGAGGCCGAACACGTTCCCGGATGCTTCATGGCGTCCCGCAGAGCCGGACTCTTCCACGCCTGGACAAGGAGTTTTCCTTCTTCGCTTTGCAGCTCCTTTTCCGTGAACAGGCCCTTGAGGAACGCTTCCGGATCCCCGTCGCCGCAGAAGGGGATCCTGCTGAACAGCTCGTGGACCTTCGTTCCCAGATCCGCCGCGGTCCCGGAAAGGGAAAAGCTTCTTGTCCCGGAGGAGGGAGCGAAAATCCCGTGGAAGGAAGGGTTCTGCGCCTTGTCCAGACCCGCCTTTGCCGGGAAGAGGATCCTTCCGCCTTCCGGTACGGCCTTTCCGCAGGCGTCCAGGTAGGAGGAAAGGCACTCTTCCGCAAGGTGTCTGCTGCCGCTTACCGGATCCTCATTCTCCTTCTTTTCCGCGCCTTTCCCGCTTTCCGCACCTTTTTCCCCTCTTTCCGCCTCGTACCACAGCGGATCCCCGCAGGTCCAGAGGGGACCGGAACTTACGGAAGCGCCGGAAGAAACCTCCTTCTTTTTTTCCTTTTTCCCGGAGGCGGCTTTTTCCTGCGTCTCTTCCCCTTCCTGTTCCTTTTTCCTGAAGGCGGCCTCGCAGAGGGCGGACATATTGATGGTTCCGGCGTTTTCCCCCCTCTTGTTGCCGAAAAGGTACAGAGCGTGTTTTGCCCGGGTCATGCCCACATAGAGCATACAGCAGTTTTCGTATGCGTTTGCGTTCTTCAGGGCGGAAGCGAACTCATTGAGAAGGGGAACGCTTTTCCGCATGGTCGTTTTGGGGAAAGCGGTCAGGAAGCGGGGAGAAAAATCTTCCGGATCCTTGTTCAGGAACACTCCTTTATGAAATTTCACGCCGCTCATGCTCTCTCCGCTGATATCCGGCAGGATCACGATGTCGAAGGCCAGCCCCTTGGATTTGTGATAGGTCATGCACTGCACCGTACTGCGGAGCGAGATCTCATTTCCCGCCTCTTTTTCTGCCGTCTCCAGAAAGGCATCCACATCTCCCATTCCCCGCAGATCACAGGCTCTCGCCGTCTCCGTGAGGGCGGCAAGGCGTCTTTCCGAGGAGGGGGTGATCTCCCCGCGGAACGCCTCGGCAAAACGCCGGAAGAATCGTTCGAATCCGCCGTCGGCAAGATCCTGCCGCACGCCCCGGAACAAAGCAGACTCCCCGGACACGCCTTCAGGGATCGCATACCCCATTTTCCTGGCAAGAGCGGCGTGATCCAGCCGCTGGAAGCAAGGACCGTATTCCAGCATTTCGAACATCTTTTTCACGAAGGGGTTTCCGGGGTGGGCCGCCCCCAGAAGCAGCTGACAGGCCAGTACGCACAAAGGACTTTCCATGACGGGAATGCGGCTGTCCAGCGAAACGGGCAGATTCACCTCTTTCCCGCTGGAATGATCCTCCTGCACGAACTTCCGGATGCTTTCGGCAAATTCGGAGGCCGTGCCGTTGCTGCGGAACAGCACCCCCACGCTGAAGGGGAGATCCTCCCTGAAGGGGTCGATGGCGGCAAGAAGATCATACACTTTGCGGTACTTTTCCTCCTGCGCCTCCTTCGCATCCCTCCTGCCCTGCGCGGGAAGGAGGAAAAAGGCGCTGTACCCCTTCTGCGCCGCCGCCGAATCGGAGGAGACGTGCTCTTCGAACTGCATCTTTTTCATGGCGTCGGAAACGATCTGCTTTTCCTCGTCGGCGGCATTGATCCCGCCGGGGATCTCCGGATGCAGGAAGAGGGTATTGACCATTTCCAGAACTTCGGGGCAGGAACGGTAGGATTTCGTGAGGGTGCGTTTCCGGATGCCCCGCTCGCCGTAGAGCTCTTGCGGGTACTTTTTGAGGATCATGTCGAAAAGTCCCGGATTGCCGTGCCGCCACTGGTAGATGGACTGCTTGATATCCCCCACATAAAAGAAGGAGCGGCCTCCGCCGGGATCCGTAATGGCCTCGTCCGCCAGCCGGGAGATGGCGTTCCACTGGCTGTCGCTGGTATCCTGAAACTCGTCGATGAGGTAGTGATCCGTCTTTTCGTCCAGCCGTTCCTCGATGCCGGCCCTGCCGGAAAAGGGCAGAGCCAGATCCGCGCCGCGTCCGTCCTCGGAGGGCCGCAGAAGATAGGGGATATCCGCAAAGGTGATCTTGCCGGAGGAACGGACAAGAAGGGCGTATTTTCTGTTGAAAAGATCCAGAAGACGCCACAATGCCTCGTTCCTTCTGCGGAGAGCCTCCATATTGCAGGCAAGGATGTGCCGCGCGAGAATGACCGTATCCTTTCGGAGGTCCCCCGAAAGGGAATACACTCTCCTGCGGTAGGAAAAAAACAGTTCTCCCGTGTTCTCGTCCATGGCGGGAAACCCCGGATTTTCTCCGGCAAGAAGCTCCCAGAACTTGTCCGTTCCGTCGGAGGTTTTGGGGTTGTCTTTTGCGGAAAGGGCGTCTTCGGCAAAAGAGTCGAAGCGGGGGAGAAGCGCTTTGAAAGCACTCTCCGTGGCATTGTTTTCTTCCAGAAAGGTTTTCGCCCGGGAAGAATAGTCCTGCGTGATCTTTTCCAGCGTCTCTCCGCTGCAGAAATAATCGCCGGGAACAAGGTTCCTGAGCTCTTCCGAACACCAGAACTTCTCCCCGGGACAGATGAGGAAGCGGTCATACAGGTCAAAGATCAGGTCTCTTATCGTGCCGTACAAATATTTGCCGCTTTCCCCGTAGGAGGCATCCTTGACCGTCTCCCGAATCTCCCTGCGGTCTTCCTGCGGGATCTCCCGGAGGAGCTCCAGAAGGGTCTTCACCCGTTCCCGGGTATCGGACTCCTCCATGATGGAAAGTTCTCCGAAAACGCCGCACTCCAGCGGGAAGGCGCGGATGATGTTGACGAAAAAGCTGTCCAGCGTGCCTATGGGAAGTTTTTCGGTGCTTTTCAGGAGCGTTCCCAGAATCTTTCCGGCCCGTTTTGCATCGAAATGCCCCTGTTTGAGCAGAGGAAACTGTTCCGCACGCTCCTTGGCCTTCTCCTCCGAGGAGGCCAGAAGGATCAGTTCTTCGGCGATCTTGTCGAAAATCTCCCCAGCCGCCTTTTTGGTGAAGGTGCAGGCAAGGATCCTTCCGGGAGGCACCCCCGCGTTCAGGAGGGTGATGTACCGCATGGCAAGGGAGAAGGTCTTCCCCGTCCCGGCGGATGCCATGATCGCCTCGTTGCAGGCAGAAAGTTGCACGCCCTCCTCCTGAAACACGTTTTCCCCGAATTCGTTGTCCATGATCGGCATATCCTGTTCTTCCCGCATATTCATTCGTTCCCCCCGTTTCTTTCCGTCGGACCGGTTCCGTCGTCTTCCGCGGCCGCGGAGCCGGAACCCTGAAAAGAGATGCCCCGGAGAACTTGAGAGGGCTTCGGCCGGAAAAGAACCGAAAAATCATCGTACTGCACTTTTTTGTCCGGATCCTCCGGGAAGACCCCCTCCCGCATCATCCGGAGCCCTGCGGCCACCTCCCGGACCTTCCCTTCCGCCGCCTCCAGAATCGTATCCATATCATCCCAGATGCTGATCTGCGTTTCGGATACAGCCCTGGGCAAAACGAAATAGCCGCACTGGATCTTCATATCCGCAAGGGGGAGCTCGGGAAATTTCCGGGCGAAAAACGG
>JAGAEF010000060.1 GCA_017613255.1 Lentisphaeria bacterium | reverse complement strand
TGGGGGCATCGATCCAGCAGTAGGCGATGGCGGATGTGTGCCCTTTGCGGACGATCATACCTTCCGTGGAAACTCTTTCCGATTCGAAATCCCGCAGGATCCATTTTCCTGGTTCGTCGTCGCCCACCGTGCCGATGAACGCCGCGCTCATCCCCAGCCGGGCTGCCGCCACCGTCGCCGTGGCGGCGGGGCCGCCCCCCTGCACCAGATGCTCAAGGATCTGCACCTTGTGATCCATGGGGATCTCCGGCAGAAGCGCCAGAAAGTCGTTGCTGCAGAAACCCAGCCCCACAAAATCCGCTTTTTTCATCTTTTCTCCCGTTGTTTTCCTCTGTTTTCCTGTGAAAAATATACTGTCCCAAGCGGGGAAATCAAGACGGAAGGATGAGAAAAATTGAAATCCTTTTAATAAATTTTGAGAAAATCTCAAAAAATCTCACTTTCCCCCGGAAAAACGGCTTGTCAGGGGGGCGGGGAGAGGGTATAGTAAAGGCAAAAACGGGAGACAACCTTGAAGAATTTGCGCACCTACGCCATCGTGGACTTCCTGAAGCAGAAAAAATACTGTTCCATTCAGGAACTCATCGACCATTTCGGCGTTTCCAACGCCACCATGTACCGGGATATCGCGGCCCTTGCGGCAAAGGACGCGGTGCAGAAAGTCCACGGCGGGATCGCGTTGCGGGAACGGCCTTCCTCCGGGGAAAAATATCTTTCCGGCTCCCCCTTTCAGGAACGGCTGGAGTGGAACCGGGAGAAGAAGGAGATCCTTGCCCTGCAGGCGCTCAAACGGGTGGAGGAGAACGACATCCTCTTTCTGGATTCCTCCACCACGGTGTACTATCTTGCGGAACTTCTGGAAAAGTCCTCCTTTTCCAATTTGACCATCATCACCAATTCCGTGACCATCATCCAGAATTTCCACAAATTTCCTCCCCATTATGTGCGCATCGGACTGGGGGGCAACTATGACGCCCAGCTGAATTCGTTTCTGGGGCAGGCCACCTTGCGGGAACTGGAGTATCTGGAAATTTCCAAGGCTTTTCTTTCCGCCTTCGGGATCGGGAACGACAAGGTGACCACCAATCACGAATACCACGCAAGTCTGCTTATGAAGGTCATGGAGCTTGCGGGGAAAAAGTATCTTCTGGCGGACCCGAGCAAATTCGACCGCTGCGGTCTTTTCCGCATTGCCCCCTGCCGGGCCTTCGACGAGATCCTCCGCCCGTGACGAGGCGCCGTTCTTTTACGGGCGGAGCACGCGGTCCTGCAAAAAGTCCCTGCGAACCGGACCTGCAGCACTGCGCTTTCTTCCCCTCACTCTTCAGCGCACCGCAGAGTTTTTTCGATCCGGAATGCGTATGAGTCCCGGGAATCCATGAGGCATCGGCGGAGCTCAGATTACGAACCAATATCAAATATCACGAAATGCAAAGGGAAAATGCTTTGCTTTTTCGGAAAATGACGGTAGCTTAAGGGAAACACCCGGAAGAGAGGATAAAAATGACCAAACGCCATGCACCCGTACGCCAACTGCTGTTCGATTTTCACACCATGCCGGGAAACCCCGAGATCGGCAGGGATTTCGATTTCGAAAAGATCGGAGAATATTTCCGCTCCTGCCAGGTGGATTCGGTTCTCTTTCCCTTCCGCTGCAATCAGGGATTCGCCTACTTCCCCACGGAAACGGGGATCCCGTACCCCGGACTGAAATTCGACCTTGTGGGAAAAATGATCGAGACCTGCCGCAAACTGGGGATCCAGTGCCAGATCTACACCAACGCGGTGGTCTGCGTGGAAGCGGGTCAGCGGCACCCGGAATGGCTGAAGCGCACTCCGGATTTTTCCGCCCATGACAATACGCTCTGTTCCAATGCGGACGGCTTCACGCAGGAGCTGTGCGCCATGCTGCGGGAAGTCACAAAAAAATACTCCCCGGACGGGCTCTTTCTGGATTTCGGGTACGATCCCCCCTGCATCTGCGGGAACTGCCTGCGTCTCATGGAAAAGGAGGGGATCGACTGGAAAAACGATCCGGAAGCGCATCTAAACTTTGCCATCCGCTCCTCCATGAGGAAATATCACGCCATGTGCGAAGCCGCCTTGGAGCACGATCCGGAAATGCTGCTGTGCATCAACGGGATCCCCTATGAGGAAAAGACGGATCACTCCAGTCATTTCGAGTTCGAGTGCCTGCCCACCTCCACCTGGGGCTATCATCAGCTTCCGGTTTTCTCCCGCTATCTGCGCAACATCGGAAAACCGGTGACCAATATGACCGGGCGCTTCCACGGCGGCTGGGGGGATTTCGGCGGTCTGCGCCCGAGGGCCAGTCTGGAATACGATGTATTCTACGGTCTGGGCAACGGCATGGGGACCACCATAGGCGACCATTTCCATCCCCGGGGAGATATGTATCCTGCCGTCATGGATCTGGTCTCCGGGACCATGCGGAAACTGAAAGCAGTGGAGGAGTGGACGAATCATGCCGTTGCGGAAACCGAGATCGCCGTCATCGCCCCCAAAGGGGTTCTGGACGGCGTGCAGGGCACCCGGAACGCCGTCACGGGCGCGGCAAGGATGCTTACGGAGCTCAAACAGCAGTTCGACATCCTTTCCGATCTTCTCCCCTTCCGCAGGGAGTACAAGCTCCTCATCCTGCCCGACGAAACGAGAATGACCCCCGCGCTGAAGGAACGCATCCAAAACCATCTGGAAAAGGGCGGAAAGATCATCTCCTCCATGTATTCCGGGCTGGACGTGCGCAGCGACGGCAAATTCGTCCCCGGTATGGAAGCTCCGGAAGTCCCCCATTACACGGAAAATCAGAACGCCTCGCAGCCGCCGGAGTTCGCTTCGGAGGTCCAGGAAGTTCTCCCCGCAGACAAAAACGACCGCTTCGTCTTTCCCCAGTGGGGCGTCTCCTATGCGGGGCTTTCCCCGTGGGATCCCCTTTTCATCACGTCGAAGAAGATCGCCTCCTTCCCGGATATGCCCATAACCGAAATCGCCAGAAGCTCGCTTGTCGAACCCGAGGGAGATACGGAAGTGCTGGCGGAATACACTCTGCCCTTCTTCAACCGGCAAAGCCGCGCGGTACGGCATTTCCAGTATCTGCCGCCCAGAGACAATTCCGGAAAGGCCGCCATGACGATCTCCAAACAGGTGGCCCACATCGCCTTCCCGGTCTTTTCGGCCTATTTCGACAGCGCCAGGCTGCAGTACCGCACCATGGTGGCGGAGGCCCTGCAGCGGTTCCTGCCCGACCCCATCGTCAAGGCGCCCAATGCCCTCTCCTTCGTCAAGATCTTCGTGACCTCCCAGCAGGAAAAAGGCAGAATGATCCTGCACATTCTTTCCAATTTCCCGGAAAAACGGACGCCCAGACTGGAAGTCGTGGAAGACGATATTCCCGTTTCCGGCATGCTTCTCAAATGGAAAACGGGCGGAAAGGTGAAAAAACTTTATACGGTCCCGGAAAAGCGGGAGATCCCCTTTGCCGGGGAAGGAGAGTACATCTCCTTTACGGTCCCGGATTTTGCCGGCCACACCATGATCGTTGCGGAAAAGTGAAAGCTCCTCCGCCTTCAGGGGGCGGAAGAGCTGCAGAAAACGCCGCAGTCCGTAAATTCTCCCCCTGTGGGACAGAGGGAGAACTCTTTCCGGCGCGCTTGGTTACGCCTTGCAGACGCGGGCGATCTCATCCTCCAGCCGGTTGGCGGCCGTATAGATGATCCTTGCGGCAAGCTCCACGGAAACGATGGCCTTGCGGTATTCCGCCGGGATCCGGGAGAGCCGGGAACGGTACCGGGTTCGGAAGATCTCCGGCAGATGGGAAAGAATGATCTCGTCGGAGATCATCTCCGGGTGCTTGTCCAGATATTCGCTTATCTGGATATTCTTGGCGTTGATGGAACGGGAAAGCACTTCGGTAAGTTCGGTCATCATCCTGTCGGAGGTATGGCGCATGGAGAACAGCCATTCCGCCTCCCGGGAGGCGGTCTGCTGAAGCTTCTTCATCACCTGCGGCACCAGCACGGGTTTGGCCTTGATGAACTCCTTGGGATCCAGCATGAGGCCGCTCAAAATTTCGTAGGAGGAGGTAATCACGCCGCACTTGTTGGCGGAAGCGTCCTTCACGATCAGGATCCCGCTCTTCTGTAGCTGGATTCGGGCGTCGGGAGTAAGGAACGAATTGGCGCCTTCCACGATGGCCAGACACCCTCTTCCCTCCTTCTTTACGTAACGCTCCCAGTTGGAACTGTTGATGGTGGAGGGCCGTCCGCCGCAGGGAATGAAGAAGTCCGCATACGTTTCCAGATTGCTCTGGAAGCGGCGCATGAATTCATCCCGGCTGAAGGAGAGTTCGATCTTTTTCCCCTTGCGGACCTCCACGGCCCGGTGGTGTTCATCCCCGTTGCCGTCGGTGCGGATCTCGGAAAAGAGCATGATGGCTCCCTCGCCCTTGAGCAGAGAGGGATCGAAGGCATCCAGATTCTGCTTGAGAAGCAGTTTTTCCAGCCCGGCGCGGTCGATCCCGGCGGGGTCATAGATGGCCGCAGGACCGTCGGTAATGGCCACGATGCGCATTTTCGGATAGACGGGCTTGCCCTTTTCCCTGCGGAGCAGAAGCTTCATCATATTGCCCGCCACGTCTCCCGCGGGCCCGCCGGAGATCTTCACGGAGAACTCATCCTTGCAGGGATCGATCCCGAACTCCTTGAGGGTGCGGACAAGATAGGTATGCACGCCGAAGCTGGTCACCCCGTACTCCTTGTGGTTGATCCCGCTTTCCGGCTTGCCGGAAATGATGCCGCTGCCCAGCACGTACCCCCGGGCGGCGGCATAATCGCCCATGTAGGAGATCATGGTGTCGAACATGTTCTCGTCCGGGCCGATCTCGATGATCTCCCGTTTTCCCAGAGCGTCCACGATGGCCTTTTCCCGGAGTTTTCCCGTTTCATCGCAGTTGATGAGGGAAAGGAAGGCGTCGAACACCCCCGCCTGAGCCTCCCACAAGGTGGGCTTGACCTTTTCCCTGGGCAGATCGGTATCCAGCAGCAGGATCATCTTGGAGCCGCCCTCGTAGATGTCCTTGTTCTTCATGTGCTGGGTGTGGGCCAGCACATAGCCTTCCCGGAAGAGTTCGTCGTGGGCGGCGTTGTAAAGGTCCCGGCTTTCCAGAAGCACGGGGATCCGCCGGGGGATCACGGTCCGCCAGCCGCCCCGGGCGATATCCGAAAAACGGATCTGGAACCCCACCGCGTTGGCGCGGTAGAAGAAGAACACGCCGAAGGGACGGTCCGCAGGGAATGCCTTGACGTAATTTTCGGAGATGGAACCGAAGAATTCCATGAAGGAAGGATCCAGCCGGAAGGCCAGCGCCCCCTTCTCCGCCACGAAGAAATTGCTCTTGCGGATGCACTCCACCCAGATCAGCATGGCGCGGAAGATGTTCTTTGCCCAGGCGTCCCTTTCCGCCAGCCCGCTGTTGATCCCGCCGATCTCGTTTTCGATGGTGCAAACGGCCTCCTTGAGGGCCTTGGCGGAGGGCCGTTTCCGGGCGGGATCGAATTTGTCGCGGAAGAGCTGGAAGATGCGGAAGGAGAGTTCCGGATAGATGGTGATGAGCCTTTTGATGTTGTTTTCCATGTAGGCGGAATGGTTGACGAAGGCGAACTGGCTGTGGAGGAACTCCGCCGCGGCGCGGAAAAAGGCCGCATCCGCGGGATTGACCCCGCGCTTGAGGCAGAACTCCTGATAAAAGACATCGTCGATCTGCCCCCAGTAGAGCGACCGCACCGCCCGCTCCAGTTCCGGAAGGTGTCCTTCGTCGCCGGAGAAATAGAAACTGCCGCAGTCCACGGTCATGTGAGCAAGATCATTGATGTCGTCGGAATGGGCGAACTGCCGCCAGTAGGCGCGTTTGATGTTGTACCCGTAAAGGTTCAGCGCTGCCACGATGAGATTGAAATAGCTGCTGCCGCTTCCCGCGTTGGGGGCAAGCACCAGCATGCGGCATCCGTCGGGGTGGCGGTCGATCCGGACCGCCGCGCAGGCCCGTCCCTCCACTTCCAGCGCCATTTCCATGCGTTCCAGCAGACGGTCCGCCGTCAGGTCCTTGAGCTGGCTCCAGTTCAGTCTCCCGAAGAGCGTCTTGAGCTTCCCGCGTTCCGTCCCGTCCATTTTCGGAGCGCACTTGCAGATCTCGTCGAAGGAAAAGCGCCCCCGGGAACCGTATTCGGGCTCCAGCGTGAACACTTCCACGATCAGGAAATATTTCTTGCCTTTTTCGGTAAGGAAGGGCTTGGAGGATTCGTGGATCAGCGCGCCGCTGAAATGCAGTTTTTCCGCCAGATTGTATTCGTGGATGTTTTCATGGGAGGCAAGGTACATTCTGTAGAGCTTGCCGTCCAGGCTCCGTTCCAGGGCCGGACTGCCGACTTGAAGCTGGGAAATGCACGGCAGAAGCATGGCCAGAACGTCGTCGTTCACCGTCAGGAAAAAATACTCGGGCATGATGCGGTAAAGTTTTCCGCAGCACTCCTCCAGCTGACGCGCGTTGTCGGAAATGATTTTCTTCAGGGACTCGTTACGGTTCATTTTTTCCTCCGTTTTCTCGTTCATCTGTTTCGACTCACTGGAAGCAAATGTACCATTCTTTCCGGAAAGGGTCAACTCCTTTTTATTGCGAAAAATTGTTGTAGAATTGGAAAATCTTACTTTTTGCGTTTTTTTCAGCGCTTTTATGATCGGACAGCCGCTTCGAAGACGAAAAGAGGACGGACTTTTGACACAGGGGGGAAAAAATGGTAGCGGGGGAAGGAATCGAACCCTCTACCTTCAGGTTATGAGCCTGATGAGCTACCAATGCTCTACCCCGCAATGATGTCAAACAATATAACACCTTTTCCGTTTTTTTCAAACTCCTTTTCCGTTTTTTTCGTATTTTTGCCGTTTCCTCCCCGGAAGCGGGACTTTACTTCCCCTTTTCCCCGGAAGAAGCCTTCTCCTTTCCGAAGAGGAGGGGCACATAGTTTTCGAAGGCGTGGCAGTTCCAGACCTTGTTGGGGTACATGGTAGTCTCCACCCAGGGAAGGGAAAGGGAATAGTTGACCCGGTAGATGAGGAAAGTCCATTTGTTTTCCGGAGTGAAGGCTATCCCCTTTTTTCCGATCTCGTCCAGCGGGATCGCCAGTTCCGCCGTCCAGCCCCTGTCCTTGTCGGAGTAATCGTTGAGCGTCCCGGAAACACACGCTTTCGCCCGGAATTTTTCAAGAGGGGAAACTTTGGGCAGATTGCCGGAAAGACCGAATCTCCCTTGGGAGGGATAGAAGAAAACCGCCGTTCTCCCGTTGGGGGCTATATAGATCTCCCAGTAGAAGGGGGCCTTTTCCGGTTTGAGGAAGACTTCCAGAGTATCCCCGAACTTGTAAAGGTGTTTCTGATCCTGATCGCACTCCGCAACGATGTCCGAATCCTCCATGCGGATCCCCGCATACAGAAACTTGCGGTCCATGGCCAGTTTGAAGGAGCTCTTTTCCAGAACGCCCTTTTCGAAGGCCGTCTGGATCACGGCGCGCTGATAGACTTTATCCGCGCAGTGGCCGAGAGGAAGGGCTTTGCCTTTCTTCCACGCCTTTTCCTCCAGACGCCCGTCCAAAGTGATCTCCCCCTCGGCGACCTCCTCCACGACGATGGGATCGGTCCTCACCTCTTCGGCGCAGAAGGAAGCGAACACGAGAAGAACGGCAGCCGCACCTAAAATCCTTTTCATGGAGTTCCTTTCCTCATACGGTTTTTCCCGAACGGATCTTTTCCAGATAGCGGTCCAGAAGCAGTCCCGGAGAAAAAACATATTCGGTCCTTCCGGAAGCGCTGCTCCTTGAGGCGGCCTCCAGCATGGACATGACCTCCATCATGTCCTCCATGGCCAGAACATCCTCCCCTTCCATGAACGCCTTGATCTTTCTCACGAGAGCCGTGTAGAAGGCGGAGGAGCTCCCCGCGGGAGCAAGGCAGGTCTTCCCCTCGTTGTCCCGGAGAAGGGCTCCGTAGCCCCCTGCGGTTCGGTTGAGTTCCACCACTCCGTGACGGCCGTCGCTGTAATCCACCACGCACACTTCCCGTTCCGGCCCGGAATGGACATGCACGCCCATTGCCCCCCTGCCCATGACGCGTTCCAGCATCTCGAAGGAGTGACAGCCGTACCAGATCACGCTGGACCCGGCGGCGGCATTCCCCATGGGGCCCCAGACCACGGCGGAAGTAGGAGTAAAATCGCATTTTTCCAGCCCCTGCGTGAAAGAAGGATCGTACCGGAGAGCCGAAGAGGAAAAAAGTCTCACCCCTTTGGCCTTCGCCAGAGCGCAGATCTTTCTCGCATTGTCGAAGGTGTCGGCAAAGGGTTTGTCCAGAAAAACGGGTTTTCCCAGATCCGCGCACTTCCGGAAATACTCCAGATGGTACGAGGGATCGTTGATCTCCAGCAGGATCCCGTCGCAGTCCTCCACGGCGCTCTCGAAAGAATCGCAGACCGTTACCCCGATGCTTTCCAGATAGTTTTTCCGGTTCTTCTGGACCGTTTCATTGGTGAAAGGGGTCATGAAGGGAAAGGCCCGGGTGACGAAAAGTCCTTCCACGCGCTCTTCCGGAGGCCGGGCAGGATCCTGCATCCTGCCGGGAAGTTCCGAACTGTGGCTGGTGTCGGTACCGATGAGGGCAAGTTTGAACGGTTTGGTGCTCATGAAAAGTTCTCCTAGTGTTTGAATTTGAAGGGACGCCCGGTCCTCGCGGATTCATAGATTCCGGAAATGAGTTCGATGGCTCTTCTGCCCTCGTGCCCGTCCAGGAAGGGTTTGCGTCCGGTGAGAATGGCGTCGGCAAGGTCGCCGATCTGCAGTTCGTGCCCCATGGAATCGATTTGGGCCGGATCGCTGCCGCCGTGAACGCCGGAGCCCGTGAAATTGGTTTTCGCCTCCTCGTCTTCCGGGAGAGGCTCGGTGAAGGCCCAGCGGGTGATCCGTCCCTCCTCGAAGGCCACCGTCCCCTTGTCGCCGGAAAATTCCAGTCTTCTGGGGAAGCCCGGCGCGCAGGAGGTGCTTACCTCGATGGTGCCGAAGGAGCCATTGCGGAACTTGACGGTGGCGCAGAGATTGTCCTCCACTTCGATGCTGTGGGTAAGCGTCCCGGCAAAGGCGAAGACCGTGTCCGGAGCCCCGTTGATGTAGAGGAGAAGATCGATGGTGTGGATGGCCTGATTCATGAGGGCGCCGCCTCCGTCCAGAGCCCACGTCCCCCGCCAGGAGGATTTGGTGTAGTAGGCCGTATCCCGGAACCAGCGCATCTGGGCGCTGGCCAGCACCATGCGGCCGAACCTGCCCGCCTGCATGGCCTGTTTGACCATGCGCACGGGCCGGGAAAAGCGCGCCTGAAAGACGGGGGAGAGCAGAACATTGTTTTCTTCGCAGGTCTGAATGATCCTGTCCGCCTTTTCCAGCGTGATCTCCAGAGGCTTTTCGCACAGGATGTGTTTGCCCGCCTTGGCCGCGGGAATGGCCACGGCCCCGTGATAACCGGAGGGGACGGCAATGGTCACGGCCTGTATGTCGGGATCGGCAAGGAACTCCTCCAGAGAGTAGTAGGCCTTTACCTTGTATTCCGCGGCGAATTTCTTCACCGATTCGGGCTCGTTGCCGTACACGGCCACCAGATGCGCGTTGGCAAGGGCGTTGATGGCTCTGGCGTGGAAGGAGGCGATCATGCCCGTTCCGATGATGCCGAATCCCACGGAGGGACGCTGGGAAACGGGGCTCTTTTTTTCGTTCTTTTTCGCTGTCATATCTCCTCCTCAGTGTTTGCGCTTGGTGAATGCGATACTTCCCGTGATCCTGTCCGTATCGTTGATCTTGAGCAGATCCCTGTGATATTTCGCCACCTTGTGGAAGGCCTCCGCATAGCGGTCGATGGCCTCCTTGTCGCAGTGCTTGAACCAGAGATCGTTGATGACGGTCCCGCCCGCCTTTTCGGCAACGGGCAGCTTCCCGGAAAGCTTCCGGGGATAGACCCCATTGGGCAAATAGAGTTTCGCCGTGGGGCGCCCGTGCCCGTAGATGTCGAAGGAGCTGAAAAGGGAGGAGTAGTGCAGAGGCATGTTCGCTCCGGGAAAGACGGTGGTGCCGCACTCCCTGGTGAGCGCTTCGCAGAAGGTCTTGTTGCTGACCCCGGAAAAGGCTTCGGAATCGTACATGAAGTGGCTGGCGTACCACCCCGCCTTGTCGCTGCCCTTCTCCTTCGGATACACCTTGGTGAGGCCGGGAATATCGGAGACTTTCTTCCAGAAATACTTCATGGCCCGGTCGATCTCCCGCCGTTCCTTCTCATACTTTTCCAGCTGGACAAGTCCCACGGCGGAGGACATCTGGTGCATCCGGTTCTTGAGTCCGCCCACGGGCAGGCTCAAGGTATCGGCGAACTCCTCCTTCTTGTAGCAGGAGTGGATCCTGTCGTAATGCCCGAACCGCACCGCCCTGCGGTAAATTTCTTCGTCGTCGGTCACCAGCATGCCCCCTTCCCCTATGGCAAAGGATTTCCCGGACATGAGCGACATGGCGGCCACGTCGCCGAAGGTCCCCAGCATCTTCCCCTTGTAATGGCCGCCCTGGGCGTGGGAGACATCCTCGATGACCTTGAGACGGTGCTTTTTCGCTATGGCCATGATCCTGTCCATATCGCAGGGCATGGCCTTGTAATGCACCACGACCACCGCTTTCGTCCTGGGGGTGATCCTCTCTTCGAAACTGGCGGGATCCATCTGAAGGGTGACGGGGTCCACGTCGCAGAACACCACGGAAGCGCCTAAACTCAACGCCCCCAGACAGCTTGCCCAGTAGGTAAGCGTGGTGCAGATGAGTTCGTCCCCCGGCCCCAGTCCCGCGCCGTAGAATGCGGCGGTAAGGGCATTGGTGCCGTTGTTGTGGGAAAGGGCGTATTTGCGCTTCTGCCACTTGGCAAAGCCCTCTTCGAACCGCCGGGAAATGTCGGTGCCCGACATATTGCCCGTAAGGAGGACCTCCTGTACGTCTTTGAGCATTTTTTCGTTGACGATGGGCCACTGGAAAAGTTCCGGATGACCCTTTTCGATGACGGGCTTTCCGCCCAGAATGGCTAGTTTGCTCATGTTTTCTCCTCCTTGATTTATGCGGGCTGTTCCGGCGGAACAAGTTTTCTGGCATTGCCGAAATAGATCTTTTCCTTCACGCTTTCCGGGAGATCCAGAGATTCGATAAGGTCCTCATGGATATGATCGAAATAGTCTCTGGCGAAAAGAACTCTGTCCTGAAATTCCAGCAGGAATTTTTTGGTAAACTGCCGGTCTCTGGTCAGGGCCTCGTACCCGGACCCGGAAGAGATGTCGCAGTAGAGATTGGGGTACGTGCGCAGAAGTCTGGGGATCTCGCCGCCGGGGAGGACCGGGTCGGTGGGGGCAGGATAAGTCTTGGTTTTCCAGAGATCGTCCCCGGAGATGTGGATCCAGAATCCCGGCGCGTGCCCCAGAAATACGGTTTCGGGACACTCCTGCAGGCAGTGTTCCAGCGTATGGATGGAGCCGCCCCACCATTCGCCCCAGGCATCGGTGTATTTTTTCTGCAGATCGTACTGCATGTGCAGCGTTACGGGCATTCCCAGTTCCCCGGCGGTGTGGAAGAGCCGGAGGCAGTCGGGGCTGTCGTACATGGTGCGGAACTTGATCTCTCCGCACAGTCTCGCCCCGTAGATCTTCCTTGCGGCAATGAGTTTGCGGCAAGCTTCCCTGTCCCGGGGATCCGGAGCGTACCCCAGGATGAAACGCTCCGGGGCCCGTTCCATATAGGAGAGACTCCGGGAGAAGGAGAGAACGCTTTTTTCTCCCAGAAGCGCTCCGTGGACAGCGCCGAGAGCAAGGGGGTCGGACTCCTCTTCCGGGGCAAGAAAGGTCAAAAGAAAACACTTTTCTATGCCGTTTTCATCCATGTTGGCCAGGAATTTCCCCAGATCGTGACCGTGCCAGTCGGGGTGGTTGTGGGCGTCGATTTTTCTTGTTTCCATTTTCTCCTCACTTTGCAAAGAAGGAATCCGCCTTCAGGAAGGCTTTCTTCATCTTATCCAAAAGTTCCCCTTCGAAATTTTCCGCAATAAAGAAGAGGAAGATCTCCTCCAGCGCCTTCTGCGCGTGGGGGAAAGCAAAACTCTTTCCCGCGTCGCCCTTGTACTCTTTCGAACTCCAGGGAAGGAAGTTTGCCCGGTTGCGGTACCACTCGTACTCCGGCTGGAACGCCCCCCGGTAGCTTTCCGCCACCGGCAGGCCCTCCTTTTTCAGGGCCTCCACGAATTCCGCCTTGGTGCATTTGGCATTTTCCCCGTGGAACTTGAGCGCCGTCTTCCAGTAGCTGGAACAGGCGTTTCCCGGCATGGTATCCTCCATGGCGCAGCTCATGCACCTGGTTTTGCCGAAGACCTCCTCCCGAAGAATGTCCATGATCTTTCTCCGCCGTTCCACGATGGAGGAAAGCTTCTTGATCTGCACCCGCCCGATGGCGGCATGGATCTCGTCCATATTGAAATTGAGGCTGGGGAAAATATTGGTGCTTTTTCCCGTATGGAAGGGTTTGCCCCTGTCGGCGGAACGCCGCAGTTTCCAGAAAAGCTCTTCGTCGTCCGTGACCACGGCTCCCCCCTGCCCGCCCGTGCAGATGTGCTTGCCGGACATGAGGGAAAAGGTCCCCACCGTGCCGAAGGTGCCGACGTGACGGCCCCCGATGGTGGCCCCCAGCGCCTGTGCGCAGTCCTCCACCACCGGGAGATTGTGCTTTTCGGCAACCTTCATGATCCCTTCCATATCCGCGGGATAGCCGAAAATGTGGGCTACGACGATGGCGGATGTGCGCTCCGTGATCCGTTCTTCGATCTCGTTGGGTCCGATGTTGTAAGAGCCTTCCACGGTGTCCGCCGGCACGGGCACGCAGGAATTCAGCACGACGGGCATGATGCCTCCCGCATCGGTGATGGGGCTTGTCACCACCTCCGAAAAGGGCGGAAGTTCCAGAGCCTTGAGGGCCACGAAAACCGCCGTGGAGCCCGAATTCACGCCGTCGGCGAATCTGGAACCGATCCTTTCCGCAAACTCCAGGGAAAAGTTCCCTTCCTGAATTCCGTTGTACTCCGGGGCGTTGCCCGTGCGCACGGCCTCTTCGAAAAGCGCGTCCACTGCCGCCTTTTCCTCCAGGCCGAAGTGGCCCCGCCCGGGAATGGGCACATCCACTGCCGGAGCGCCTCCTTTGACCGCAAGAGTCTCCCTGTCCGCCATATTGTCTCCTTTCAAAAAAATACCATTGGTATATTTTTTATTCTGTTGGTATTTAATATATCATTCTCCCCCGCCCTTTTCAAGTCCGGCGGAATCAAGTTCCCGCTTTTTTCCGGAAAAAACGGCAGGAATGAAGAAAAAGAAAGGAAAAGAAGGCGCCAAAAGGAAGAAAAAAAGATTTTTCCTTGAAAAAAACTTCTTCTTCCCCTATATTATCACAAACGGAACAATCCGGAAAACGTTACAGAGATCATGCATCAGAAGACCAACGACGCCTCCAAAAGGATCGAAAACGCCATACGGAAAGGGGAGCTTGCCCGGAACGGCTTTCTGCCTTCGGAACGGGAACTCTGCAAAGAGTTTTCCATCGGGAGAGGCGCTCTGCACGCCATTTTCGACGAACTGGAGAAAAAGAAACTCATCCGCAGAGTCAGCGGGAAAGGCGCAAGGATCGTCTACAACACGGATTCTCCGGAACTGATCCGGAAATTTCTCATGATCCTGCCCATGGGGCTGGTCAATGCCCGGGCCAAGGAGGCCGTGGAGGTCCTGCTGGGGGCCACCGCCGCCGCGGACGCCAGATCCGCGGAAGTGGTGCTTTCCTTCACCAACAACCCCGAGGAACGGCTGAGCGCTAGGCTGGAGGACGGCAACTTCGACGGGGTCATCTTTCTGGAACGGGTCGGCAAAGCCTCTCTCCGGATCTTCCGCTCCTCCCCGGTGCGGTTCATTGCGGCCAACTGGGAGGAAGAGGAAAAGATCCCCTCCGTGCGCATGGATTTCCGGGGAATCGGCCGCATGGCGGGCAGATACCTTTTCGAACACGGCTTCCGGACGATCGGCTTTGCGGGCGGGCCGGAAAACGCTTTCATCTACAAGGAGATGTTCTGCGGCCTCAAGGGTGCGCTGGCGGAAGAGGATCTTTCCCCGGACAAGGAACTCACTTTCTTCATGGAGGATCATCGGGAGACGGAGTACTACAGGAACAAGATCACCTGCCTGCTGAAAAGGGCGGCGGGGAAACATGCCGCCGTCTTCACGGGGCGGGACCGCTGGGCCTGCCTCCTCTATCAGTTCGCCTCCGAATGCGGTTTGCGGATCCCGGAGGATGTGGCGGTCATGAGTTACGACAACATCTCCTGGGCCGACGGAGAAAAAGCGGGCCTCACCACCATAGCCCAGCCCGCCTTCGAAACGGGACAGAAGGCTTTCGAACTTCTTTACGAAGCCGTGAGCACCGGCACGGAAACCGCTTCCGCCGTCCTCACGGGGAAAATCATAGAACGGCACAGCATTTGACACACCCAACACAAGGAGAACAAAAATGAAAAAATCGCAGCTCGCGGCACAGCTCTACACCCTTCGGGACTTCCTCAAGACCCCGGACGACGTAGCGGGATCTCTGGAAAAGGTCAAAAAGATCGGCTACGACGCCGTTCAGGTTTCCGGAATGGGGCCCATCGACGAAGCACTGCTGGTCCGGTACGCAAAGGAGAACGGCCTGACCATCTGCGCCACCCACGAAAGCGGAGAAAAGATCTTCAACGCCGTGGACGAGGTGATCGCCCGTCTGAAAAAACTTTCCTGCCGTCATACCGCCTATCCCCATCCCCACTATATGCCCCGGACGAAAAACGGCGCGATCCAGTTCGCAAGAAAACTCAACGAATCCGCGGAAAAGATGGCCAAAGAGGGCCTTGTCTTAAGCTACCACAATCACGCCACGGAGTTCGTCAAATATGAAGGAAAGTTCTTCCTGGACATCATCTATGAGGAAGCGCCTCTCCTGAAGGCGGAACTGGACACCTTCTGGGTGCAGGCGGGCGGTCAGGATCCTGCCAAACGCATCGCCTCCCTTTCCGGCAGACAGCCCCTCCTCCACCTGAAGGATTACGGCATGAATTTTGCCTATGAAAGGATCATGACGCCCATCGGCAAAGGCAATCTGGACTGGAAGGGGATCATGGAGGCGGCAAAGGCCGCAGGCGTGGAATACTATATCGTGGAGCAGGACAACTGCAACGGACAGGATCCCTTCGACGCCCTTGCGGACAGCTATAACTTCATCTCGGAAAACTTCTTCGAGTAATTATTTTCCCAGAGTGCCCTTGTCGATGCTGATCCCCCGCCTCTGGTAGGTGGGCACGTCCAGATCCTCGTCCTTGTACTTGGTCACGGGCGAATCGGCAAAGATCCCCCGGGAGAAGCTCTGCAGATCCAGCATTCCCTGTTCCATGCTCCCCCCGCCGGAAGAGGAACGTGTCAGCGTTCCCCCGGAGGGAACTTCCTGCTGCCAAAGGCTTTCCTGCGCCCGGGGGAGATCGTCGTACCGGATGGCAAAGCAGGTCAGAAGCACCCGGTCTCCGAATTGGGGATTGACGGTCACGCCCGCGGTGAAGCGGGTGCTTCCGGGCACCAGAGAGGAGGCGCGGTCCAGCGTCTGGCGCATTTCCGCGATGGAAAGATCTTTTCCTCCGGTAATGGTCATGATGACGGCGTGGGCCTGACTCAGGCGGCTCAGTCCGCCCAGAAACGGGGATTCCAGCATGTTTTCCAGCGCGATCCCGCACCGGTCCAGCCCGGAGGAGGCGGAACTTCTGCCGATCCCCACGGCGCAGGAGGAGCGTTTTCTGCGGAGAAGCGCCAGAAAGTCCGCAAAATCCCCGCCGATGATCTTTTTGCTGGAAAGAAGCTCCGACACTCCGAATACGGCGGTGGCCAGAGATTCCGCCGCAAGGGAGAAGGACTCTTCCACGCCCGCATCCGGCGGAAGGGTGGAAAAGAGCAGATCGTTGGGCAAGGTGACCAGCGCGTCGGTGATCTGCAGGAGCTCCCGCACGGCGTCTTCGGAATTTTTCCTTCTGGTGTAGGACTCGAAGGAGAAGGGCGTGCTCAGCATGAAAAGCGTGGGCGTGGCCAGGTGCCTTGCCACGCTGGCCACCGTGCGGATCCCGCCGGTAGCCGTTCCGCCGCCCAGTCCGCCGGTCACGATGATATAGTCATATCCGGAAAGGGTTTCGTTGAGCTGTCTTCTTTCCCGCTCCACGGCCCGTTCCCCCTTGGCGACGTCGCCGCCGCAGCCCAGTCCGCTCTTCACGGTCCACTCCACTTCCGCCTGGATCATGGTCTGCGCGGTGCTGGAGGCAAGATCCTCCTTGTCCGTGTCGATGGCCGCCGTATGGATATGGGCCGTACCGGGGAAGCGGAAGGCCCGGAGGATCTTCGTGCCGTTGCCGCCTATTCCCAGAAGAAGGATCTTCTTTCTGGGGGCGGAAACGTTCTCTTCGCCCTCGGGGGAAGGAGAAGGCTCCTCCGCTTTCTTTTCCTCGGGGATGCTCAAGCCCAGCTCGGGGGTTGCATCCGGGGAAGAAGTCTGTGCCGCGTTGGTTTCCTTTTCTGCGGGGAAAACCTCTTTTTCCGCCGCGATATCGTCTTTCAGCTCGTTCGGATTCATATTTTGAACGCCCCCTTGATGTCTTTGAGTTTCCGCATGATCTTTCCGCCCACGCCTTCCAGCATGTCCCCCATCTGGCCCAGCTTGCCGTTTCCGTTGATCTCCAGATCCTCGGAGGCCAGTTTCAGCAGTCCCAGAAGGGAGGCGTAACGGCAGGAGGGGGCCAGATCGTTCAGGACTCCGCTCACGTCGGTAACATCCCCCCGGCGCACATGCAGTCCCATGACGCTGCGCAGGGTGTGGGGCACGGAAGAAAAGAGGGCGCCGCCGCCGGTGACCACGATCCCGCTTTCGATCTGCCGGGAAAGTCCCCCTTCGGCCACCTTTTCCCGCAGAATGGAAAAGAGTTCGGAAAGACGCGCATCGATGATTTTTTCGAAGGACCCCGTGGGGATGCGCCGCTTCACGTTGTGACTGCCTCCGGCAAACTCCAGAAAAGATCCCCCCGATTCCGTCACCCGTTCCAGCTGGTTTTCCCAGAGGAATTTCCGGCACTGGTCGATGCCCAGATCCAGCCCGAGGGAAAGATCATTGGCCAGATTGTCCATGCCCACGGGAATGACGCCGGAAAGAAGGATCCCGTCCTGCTTCACCAGAGCGTATTCGGTAAGGCCCGCGCCTATGTCGATGAGAAGCGCCCCTTTCTGCTTTTCGTCCTCCCGCAGGACCGCGTACAACGATCCGATGCCGGAAAAAACGCAGCTCACCGAACCGTCGAAGCCCAGATCCCGGATGAGACTGCGGACCGTGTCGATGCGGTTGCGGTCGGCGGAAATGCTGTGGACGAAAGCGTCCAGACGGGTGGCGGAGTGTCCCAGCGGATTGGCGGTCCGGTAGCGGGAGTCCAGCATGAAGTAGGAGTCGAAGGTGTTCAGGGCGATCTGTTCCGGAGGCAAAGCGATGCTTTCCGCCTTTTCCACGGCCTCGATGATGTGATTTCTGGTCACCTGACGGTCCCCGTCGTAGATCATCACGTTGCCTTCCCCCTGCCGGGAGCGGATGGAAGGACCGCTTACGCTGCAGTAGATCCTGCCCTTGTCCGTTCCTCTTCCCCCCTTGGGGTCCAGCCGCGCAAGGACTTTATCCAGAATGGCGGAGGCGGCGGAAACATCCACGATCTCCCCTTTGCAGACGGAGTTTTCCGAGGGAGCGCTGGAAAAATTCACCACCACGGGATTGCCCCCCTTGTCCACGGTTCCCCGCAATGCGGAGATCTTGGAAGTACCGAACTCTATGCACAACACACTGTTTTTTTCCGCCGCGCCCATATTCCTCCTCCGGGGCATTCCAACCCTCGAAAAATCTTTTTTGCAGGATTTTTTCCATTTCATTCCGAAAAAGGAGCGGATGAATTTGAAAAAAAACTCCTTGCGGTGTATTTTAACAGCAAAAAGACATTTTTCAAGTCCCCAAACGGAGTTTTTCATGGAATTGTTGTATGATATCCAGCTGGACAACGGCATAAAGTACAAGGCCAAGGGGGAAGACACCCTTCCTCTGAAGTGCGGAGACTACTGCATCATCCGCAAGGATTTCTTTCTGGACTACGGCCAGGTCATCTCCTCCGGCGTCCCCTTCGATCCCGCCCTTCTGCCCAAGGAGCCCGTTTCCGGCACCCCGTCGGACAAGAAGACGGAGGTCCCCCGCATCCAGAGGAAAGCCACCGTGGTGGACCAGGGCAAGGCCAACGAAAACGCCATGCGGGCCAAATCCGCCATGCGCACGGCGGCAAGCATGATCGAGCACCTCAAGCTGGAAATGAAGCTCATCAACGCCCATTACGCCTTCGACAACAAGCTTCTGGCCATCCAGTTCAGCGCGGAAGGCAGAGTGGACTTCCGGGAGCTGGTGAAACAGCTTTCCAGCACGCTCAACACAAGGATCGAATTGCGGCAGATCGGCGTGAGAGACGAAACCGCCATCATCGGCGGACTTTCCATCTGCGGAAGGCCTCTGTGCTGCTGTACCTTCCTCAAGGAGTTCGATTCCATCAACGTGAAAATGGCCAAGGAACAGGATCTGGCCCTCACCCCCAGCACCATTTCCGGCATGTGCGGCAGACTCAAATGCTGTCTCAAATACGAGCACGCCGGCTATCTGGAGCTGGAAAAGACCATGCCCAGAAGAGGCGACTGCTGCGAATGCAAGGAGGGAAGAGGGACCATCGTGGACCGCAATCTGCTTACCCAGAGAGTCGTGGTGCAGATCGAAGGAACGGGCCAGAACGTGAGCTGTTCCAAGGACGAGGTCACCGTGGTCTATCCGGATAAATACAAGATCCGGCGTCAGAATCCCGCCCCCGCGCCCGCGTCTGCCGGGGAAGAGTCCTCCGCCGCCCCCCGGCAGGAAAAGAACCCACAGGGGAAGAAGTGATCCGCCGTCCGTGATCGGTTGGCCGGGCCCGGCCGCACAGTCAGGAGTTGGAAAAGATCTTTTCCGCAACGATCCTTTCCGCTTCCGCAAAGGAGTTTTCGTCCTTCATGGCAATGCGGGTTGCCTCCGGATGCTGGGTGCGGAACCAGGTGTTCTGTCTTCGGGCGTACTGCCAGGTAGCCAGCGCGATCTTTTCGAAAAGTTCCTCCTTTTTCAGCTCGCCGGCAAGGTACTGCCCGATCTGCCGGTAGCCCAGCACCTGCCACGCCGTGGGAGCGGAAAGCAGTCCCCTGCGGATGAAGGATTCCGCCTCCTCGATCCAGCCCTCCGCCAGCATCCTGCGGCAGCGGGAAGCGATCCTTTCCTTGAGGACCGCGTTTTCCCAGACAAGAACGAAGCTTTCCGCATCGGGTCTTGCCCTGCGCTTCCACGCCTGCCGAAGAACGCTCATGGGTTTTCCCGTGAGGAGAAAGACCTCCCGCGCCCGGATGAGTTTTCTCCGGTGGGAGCCGAAAAGCGCGGCATCTTCCGGGGCGGACTCCTTCACAAGGGCGAGAAGGGAGGGAAAGTTTTCCTCGTTGTCATACTTTTGGTCCAGTTCCCTGCGCAGTTCCGGAGAGGAGGGCAGATCGTCCAGCCCGTAGAGCAGCGCACGCAGATACAGCCCCGTCCCCCCGGCTACGATGGGAAGTTTTCCTTTTTCCCGGATACCGGAAATGGCTTCGTTTGCGGCGGCGCAGAAGGTGAAAACATCGTATTTTTCCGTGATGTCGGCCACATCCAGAAGGTGATGGGGGATCCTTTTTCGTTCCTCCGGCGCGGGCTTTGCCG
>JAGAEF010000059.1 GCA_017613255.1 Lentisphaeria bacterium | reverse complement strand
GGAACGTGGAAACGCTTCTGCCGGGAAACGTACCGGGATCGGGAAGGAAACCCCTTTTCCCCTTCCTCCTCATTTTGTTTACCGTTCTGGTCTTTGCGCCTTCGCTGCCCTACGGGTTCCTCACGGACTGGGACGATCACGCTTTCATCGTGGAAAATCCCCTCCTTGTCCCCACCCTTGCCCACATACGCACCCTGCTGACGAGCACGTTTCAGGATCTCTACACCCCGCTTCCCATGCTCTCTTTCATGGCGGATAAAGCCCTCTTCGGGCTGAATCCCGTAGCGTTCCGGGCGGAAAATCTGTTCTGGCACATTCTTTCCGCCCTGTTCCTGTACGGGATCCTGCGGGAGCTCCATTTCCGGGATATTCCTGCCTTCGTGGCAGCGCTCCTCTGGGCAATCCATCCCCAGAAGGCGGAGTCGGTGGTGTGGATCACGGAAAGAAAGGACGTGCTCTGCGGCGCGTTTTTCTTTGCCTCGCTCTTCTTTTTCCTCCGTTCCCTGCGGCGGGAAAAGGTCCCTGTCGCGGCCACGCTCTGCGGGCTTCTGGCCCTTGCCTCCAAGCCTGCCGCGCTTCCCCTGCCGGGGATCATGATCGTAAGTGCAATCTGTCTCTACGGGCGGAAACGCCCTCTTGCCGCATACGGCAAAGTCCTGCTTCTCCCGCTTCTTGCTTATTGCGGGATGATCCTCTACAGTTTTTTCGTGACGGCAAAAGGTTTCCCCGGGGGAATGGAAAACCGTTTCCTTGTGGTCTTCCACAATCTTTTCTGGTATCCCGTCACTGCTCTCCTCCCTTTCGAACTCAATCCCATGTACCCCAATCTGAAAGAGTGGGCACGGAGAAGTTTTTTCCTCGTTCCCGGCGTGAGCGGGACTTTTCTTGTGCTCTTTTTCCTGTACCGGAGCATTGCCGTAAAAAGGATCTTCTGGACCTTCTTTTTCGTTACGGGGGGCTGCATGATCCCCGTTCTGGGTTTTTTGAACTATACGGCCATGGACTTTTGCGACCGGTACAACTATCTTGTTTCCGCCTGCGTTCTTGCCTTCGTGCTTTCCGGCGTGGAAAACGGACTTTTCCGGCACCCGGAAAAGAGGAAAACGGTTTATTTCCTCCTTTTCCTGTATGCGGCGGTCTTTGCCCTGCGGACTTTCACCTATCTTCCCGTATGGAAAAACTGCGACGAACTTTTCACTTATGCCGTGCGCAACGGGCGCCCCGCCAATCATGCGGCGCTGGAAAACGGGGTCATGTCCGCCGTGAAAAGTTCCAATGCTTCTCTTCTGCGGGAATTTGCTTACCTCATGCGTTCCGACCACGATGCCTTTTTCCCGCAGGACGAACACCTTCTCCATACCGCCCTTTTCCTGACGGCCCACGCGGACCTTGTGGAGGGGAAACGGGAGGAGGCTTTCTCGCACTATCTTGCCCTTGCGCAGCTCATCATGAAGGGGGAACTGGATCTCATGCGCCCCAAAGAGTTCCTTCCCGTGCTCATGCGGGGCGGGGCGGAAACAAGTCTTCTGGCCAACTCTCCGGCAAGTGCCCTTTTCTTCTTCCGGGAGTATTTCAAGGTGAAAAAGGAGCATTCCAGGGAGTATTTTTACATGCGGGAAAAATACCGCGCCCTGCTGGAGACATTGAAAAAGAGACCTCGTGAACAAGGAAAAAACAACGCCATATAACGAAAAAGGAGAAAAATGAACAGGATCTTTCAGGAAACATTCGATTCTTCCCTCAACTCTCTTCCCGGCGCATGGTATGTGGAGCGCAATTCGGACCTTAAGGAGGTCCCCGCCATCCGCAGAGGGGAAAAGTGCATCGAATTTCTTTCCGCGGGGAACAAGTTTCTGCCCGTCATTCCGCAGGTGAAGGATTTCCGCATGGAAAGCAGCCTTTCCTTCAGCCTCAAAGCCGCCCGCCTCATGGGGATCCTGATCTCTTTCGGGTACGACACCGTCACGGGTCGGGGGCAGACTGTGCGGATCCGCCGCCCGGAAGGGAAAAAGGTCCTGGTTTTCGAATACGGTTCCACGCGGGCCAATCTCTTCTTCCCTCTGGAAGAAAAAGTCCTTCCCGTGAAGGACGAGGCCTTCGACGGCGACTTCGAGGTGATCCTGGAGCGGAAAGGAACTTGTCTTACCGTTTCCGCGGCGGGGAAAACGTGCGCCTTTGCGGTAAAGAAAACTCCGGGGATGATCGCCGTGGCAAGGGAGCACTTCTATGATGTACTCAAACTTACGAAAATGGAGATCTTCGCCGACTGCGGCAAGGGGAAGCCTGCGGGGCGTTTCACCATCCCCTTCCCGCTGGAGCACACCTTCTATCCCATCTACTGCGACGTGGTTCTCACCGATCACGGCAACTGCATGGAGGCTTCTTTGAAACTGCACGGAAGCGCGCAGGAAACCGAGGCGGGGGAGGGCAACTACCACGGGATGCGTACCGACAGATTGGTCCGGCCCTACCTCAAGGTGCTGACCAGGGAGAAGATCGAAAAGTACGTGATCTTCGACCGGACCATGCTTCTCTGCGTGCAGAGTCTCGTCAAACCCTATTTTTACGAGAGGCTCTGCGAGCGGCCGCAATGGCCCTTTATCCGCAACGTGCGCTTCATGAAGCCCGAGGGAGCCTTCGATCTTGCCGTGGGGGCGGAACTGTATGTACCCGCCACGCTGCGGGATCTGGCCCAGAGCCCCTCCGAAACGGTCTTCGATCTCTCCGGAAAGATCCTCTACTCCGGCAAGGGGATGACCGATGAGGATACCTTCCTGTGCGAATTTCTCTCCCAGAAAAAGAAAGAGATGATGAAGAGGATCCCCAAAACGGATCCCCGGTACGAAGAAGCCATTCTCTTTCTGGAAAACAACCACTTCTTTCTGGAAAAGGAGGCGGCTTTCTTCCGTATCCTTCTCACGGGAAAAGCTCCTTTGCCCTGCGCGTATGAAGTGATCCTGGAGGATGCCTGCTTCAGGCCTCTCAAAAAGCTTGAAAGCAAGGCGGCCTTTTCCGAAACCGCGCTGGGGGTAAGTGTTCTCAACCGGGCGGAAATCACCTTCGACCCCATCAGAAACCTTTCCTGCGGCGTCTATCACTTGCGCATCCGCAGTCTGGATCCTTCTCTGCCCCCGTGGGAAGAGTATTGCGCCTTCGAGGTGATGAGCACGAAAAAGGACGCCCTCTGCCCGCCGTTGGCTTCGAAACTCCCCTACATCTACAACGGGCGCACGGAGACCAGAGGGCTGCTTACCGACGGCGTGGAGGTCTGGAAAGGGAAGAGCTCCGATCTCCCCCACTATCACTCCTGCGCCAACTTCCTTCCCAAGGCGGCAAGGGATTTCGACGTGGCCCCCACGGTCCACGCCTATCAGAGAGAGTATTTCCTCTGGCTGGGCTCCCGCTGTGCGGACAAACCCGCGCTGGAGGACAACTGGGACCTTGTGGCAAAGGCGGATTATCTCAATATCTGCTGGTATTTCAACCAGGTTTCCTCCCTGTGGCGCATGGCCTACGGAGGGAGAAGGCTGATCCGGTTCTATGAGCTGGCCAAAAGCCTGAACGATCCCGAATTCGATCTCGAAGATCTGGAGAAGGCGGTCAGAAAGATCCGCAGGGAGAAGAACAGCAGGAAAGACGTCTGTTCCAGCAGTTCCTTCAAGGAGATCGTGAGTCATCACAACTATGTGGTCATGGCGAAAAAATACTGGGAAAAGTGGCTGGACGTGCTCAATGAGGACATCGCCGAACAGAACGCCGAGACCTTGAAGGAACTGCGCAAGTACAGTCCCCGAATCCGCTATTCCCAGTACGGCCCCGCCCATATCTATGTGGGGCACCTGAAGGGGCACGACTACTCCCGGATCCTTTCCGTGGACAAGATCGATCCGGAAAGCCTGGGCTTCTGGCAGTACGAGGATTATCCCTTTGCCTGCCGCTACGGACTGGAGAGGGGCTCCTACTACCTGACGGGCCACCTGATGGCCCACCCGGAAGCGAGGATCTATCCGGAGATCTACACGGGGGGCGGTGTACAGGGCTGTCCCGACGGCGCGGTCTTCTACGCCCATCCGCCTCAGGGCGTCCGCAAGGGGGAGTACACCGCAAGAATGGTCCGGCAGGTTTTCGAATACATCTATGCCACCGCCTATTTCGGCGGGGACAAAAAGTTCCATTACTGGGAGAAGCGGGGCTTTCAGGCGTGTTCGTTCACCCGGGCGTGGTACAAGTCTCTTCTGACCGCCTGGGGGCTGGTGCTGGATCACGAGCCCGCCCGGCCCTGGAGGTCGCCCGCCTTCGTCTCCAGCGATTCTTCCCGCAGAGCCCATGAAAAGAAGATCATCACCGACGTGGGGCTGGATCTTATCGTGGACGTGCGCAACACCGCCGCGGAAGATGTGCCCTTCCTCTACGACGAAACAAGGAAGAACATTCTCTGCAACGGGTTTCAGGTCATGGAGGAAAATCTTCCTCTCCTCACGGAAAAGGAGACCGCTCTATTGGTCCTGCCGCCGCTGAAAGGAATGAGCGAAAAAACGCTTGCGCATATCCGCAAACTGCACAAGGCGGGCGTGAATCTCATTGCCTGCGAAAGTGCGGAAGGGCTGGAGGATCTCTTCGGCGTGAAGGATACGGGAAAGATGCGGACGGTCACGAAAGTAAGGGGTGTCAACGGTTTTCTGGAAGGCGCCTTCGAAATGTGCGACGACGAAAACTGCGAGGGCTCCTACGTCGCCGACGGGGCAAAGGTTTTGCTGGACGCGGAGATCCCGGTGCTTACCCTCAAGAAGAATGGAAAGAGCTTTGCCGCCTTCTTCAACGTTCCTCCCCAGCTGGTGAAGGCGGACCGCCT
>JAGAEF010000058.1 GCA_017613255.1 Lentisphaeria bacterium | reverse complement strand
CTTATTAATCTACACTCCCGGAAAGAAAAATACAAATCCCCCGCCGGAAAAAAAGAACACTTGCCCCGCACGTTTTCAGAGGGTCGGACGATTCGGCTTTCCATGGACCCGTTCGCCCCTTTTTTATTTTTCCGTTTTGACGCTTGACATTTTGCTATATAATGCTATATTATGCTATAAAAAAGGAAACGAGGGTGCCGTGTATCAGGTCCGGGAAAAGAAGAAAGTGCAGAAAATGCTCCGCAGACTGCCTGCGGAAGTCAAAGCCCTGTACCGCGCTTTGCTGATGGATCTGGCCACGTCCGGCCCTGTGCAGACATCCTGGAGCAATTTTTCCCGGTTGTCCGACGGATCGTATCACTGCCACCTGAATTATCATTATGTGGCGTGCTGGACTTATGAAAATGACATCGTAACCGTGGAGGTGTATTATGTTGGCAGTCGTGAAAACGCCCCGTATTGAACTTTCCCTCTCCGGGGCGGAAGAGGCCGTTTCGGAAGTTCTTGCTTTCCTCCGCAGCCGTTATGCAGTAGCCGTTCTGAATGACGATGACAGCGGCGATACGGATGCTTTTCAGACCCCGTTCTGGCGGAAAACCTCTCCCGGAGACCTGCTTCAGGGCTATCGCTTGAAGCACGGATTGTCTCAGGAGGCGCTTTCCGAGAAGACGGGGATCAGACAGTCCGTCCTTTCCGCCTATGAAACGGGCCGTCGTCCGCTTTCCCGCCGTGCGGCGATCCGCATCGGAAACGCCCTCGACGAGGATCCGGACAAGTTCTTTCCGGAAACGGCGGTGCGGAAAAAGTAGCCGCGCCTCCGCGTCCTGCGCCGGAGAACGTTTCAAAAAAAATCCCCCTTCCGGGATCTTGCGGGATGCCGGAAGGGGGATTGAATTTTCAGCCGAAGCAAAAACGCTTCTTACGCTTTCTTCAGCGGGATGCCCAGAAGAGAAATATGCTTCTCGAAGTGCTCTTCCAGCTGTTTTTCGTACTCTTTTTCATGGACGAACAGCGCCCGATAGATCTTGTCGTGCATGGCGGGATCCTCCCCCAGCATGGCGCCGTAGGTGATGTGCAGCAGCTGACGGCCGGGAACGCATTTGAGAAGTTCCGGCAGCTGATCGTCGGAAAGGGTCTCCTCCTTGGGGAGGACGGAAAAGTCCGCGGTGATGTGGTAGAGTTTCAGCGCGGCGGGGAGAGCCGCGAAGGCCTTGGTGTAGATCTCCCGGAAGAGTTTGGGATCGGCGAAGGAAATGGCCTCCACGGCCTCCAGCCAGGAGGTGCCCGCGGTCTTCAGATGGAAGTGGCCGCCTGTAAGCTCGCCGATGATCGGGAAGGCGGAGAACTTGTCGCTTCCGGAGTGGACGCTCACCTTGTAGGTGCCGAAATAGTCCGCGATCTCCACATGCTGGCCGAACTGTCTGCGGAATTCCTTGAGGTCTCCGATGTAGTCGATCCCTTTCTGGAACTCGCCGATGAACCGGGGAGCCAGAGAAGCGAAAACCACGTTCCTGCGTTTGAGTTCATTGGCCACGAAGAAATGGTGTTCGGGAAGCGTGGGGGCGCTGGTTTCGTCGATGGAGATCTCCAGATCCACCTTCCCCGCGCCGTGGGAGACAAGTCTTTCCCCCACTTTCGCGGCAAAGTTCATGGCGTCCGTGTAGATGAGCACACAGCGCATGAGTTCCTCTTTGCTGAAGACGATGCGGGAGCTTTTCAGCTGGACCGGGGAGGCGAGATACGTCTTTTCCATATCCTTGCGCAATTCTTCGGGCAGGGCGTCGTAAGCCTCCTCCACCTTGCTTCCACAGCAGTCGGCAAAGGCGGGATGGAGCTGGTCGGAAAGGTCCAATGTAAGCATGGTCACGCCCACTTCCAGAGCCATATCGATGTGTTCGAAACTCTTGAGATGGTCGCCGTCGGCGCCGTACCCGCCCGTATAGCCCGCCTGAAACACAAGGAACGTGGCATCGTCGATGACGCTCCGGTAGGTGCGTTTGGTGAGAGTGAGCTCCCGGATGGACTGCTGGGCGAACACGGGGAAGGCGTCATACTTCTTGAAAAGTTCCGCATGGGCGGCGGTGGCAAGCCCCAGCCGGTCGCCGCAGCCGAAAGAACACTTTTTGTTCAGCACGGGGACCGGGGCGGTCCAGGCAAAGACCTTGCGGAGAGAGGCCGCATTCTTTTCCGTAAGAGGGGCCCTTTTGGCGAAAATGCCGTTTCCGGAACGTGTTTCGCCCTCGAAGAAAGCGAATTCTCCCGCATTTTCCTTTGCGGCAAGCAGAAGGAAGCGTTCCTTCGAATCCCGTGCCATCATCGCTTCCAGGGAAGCGGTTTTCTGAAAGGAATCCTCGTAACAGGAAAATTCCGCCCCGTTGGGGAAAAGGTTCGCGATCTCTCCGGGCGCCTTGACAAGTTTGAGACTCATTCTTTACTCCTTTTGTTCTTGTGAAATGGAAAAAATCTTATTCGAATACGATGTCGCCGAAAGCGGCGGGATAGTGGAAATCGAAGATGGGCAGTTCGCACCAGGTGAGCCAGCGCAAATGGGAGGAATGGTCCGCGCACACGGAAATATTTCCTCTCCAGGTCTGCCCGGAAAGTTTGGGATCGATCTTCGCATACTGTACGAAGAAGTCCAGCGGGATGCGGTAGCAGATCCGCCACAGCGTCTCCTCTTCAAGTTCCGGGAACACCCGGTCGGGCAGAGTGTGGAACCGCTTGACTTTGGCCAGCTCCCGCAGGGGGATCTTTTCGAAGTCGCCGCTGCGCAAGTGCACGATCCGGTAGAGCAGAAGTCTCCCGTTGCAGCTCATTTCGAAGTTGAAATACCGTTCCGAACCCTGAGGCTGGATGAAAAATTCGGCACAGCTGTCCCGGCAGACCTGCGCCTGATCCCGCTTGGCCACCGCCTGCACGTACTTATCCAGAACCTGCCAGTGCACGTACAGAGCCTGCTCGTCGTAGAGCATTTTGCACTCCGCCCTGGGCGTATAGGTAAGAGTGACGGTGGGATCCTCCAGAACGATTCCCGGGGAGAAAACGTTGGCTTGTTTCCAGCAGGCGTCCTCCCACTCTCCCCGCACATCGGGGGTTGAAGGGGCTTTTTTTACGATGTAGGTTTTCTTTTCCATTTTCTTCTTCCGTTTTTATTTCCGCGGACGATCCGGTTCTGCCGGACGCCCTTCAGTTGTTCAGCATGGCGGGCAGAAAGAGCTCCACTTCCGGATTCATGTCGATAAAGGGGAGTTTGTTCTCCTCTGTCCGCATTTCGTAAAGCTGTTTATCCAGCTGGACGCGCCAGTAGATGAAGAACTCGTAGTCGATCCACGCGCCGCAGACCCCGTACTTCTTCTCCTCTTTTCCCTGCACGGCTTCCTTCATCTTCTGTTCCAGTCTCGCCGCCTCCGCGATATGCTTCCGGACCGTCGGGGCATCCTTCTTCCGGAACGCCTTCACCGCCAAAGCGCGGCAGTGCCAGGAGGCAAACATATCCTCCTGAAATTCGATGAACTTTTCCGCGGAGACAAGGCGTTCCGCCGCGTTGCTCCCCTTTTGGCACTTTTCGTTGGCCTTTGCCAGCAGGTCGCGGGCACCTTTCATGCGGGAAAGCACCTTTTCGTATTCGGGTCCGTCGTAATCCTTTTCCAGCGTGGGCCACTCCTGCCACAGTTTCCAGGGCGGCGGCACGAACTGATCCACCCGGGGAAGCTCCACAAGGGCCTTGAAAAGGGAAAACGCCTCCTCCGGGAATTCGGGGAAGCAGGAAACACACAGCTTTTTCAGGAGTTCATCCGCATCCTGTTCCGGATCCCAGCAGAACTTGCCCAGAAAGAAGGTGTTGAAGTTGGAGCGGAACCAGGTGTCCGTACCGATGTAGAAGGGAACGATCCCCCGCAGCCCCAGCTCCACGGCCTCCTTGCAGTCCTTTCTCGTGAGCTCCGTACGCAGCGGGAGATTGGCCCGCTCCGCCGTGTTGTCGGTGATGTGATAATGGAGCCGGTAAACGCCTTTTGCCCCCGCAAGATCGGACTTGCGCTTCCACTCTTTTGCCACGTTGGTATTGGCTACCAGGGTGATGACGTTCTTTTCCGGCAGAATGTCGGGGGGCACATCGCTGGTCTCCCGGGTGTAGGAAAGATATTCCACAAGCAGATCGGGCCGGACTTCGTACAGAGCTCTCGCGATCCGGTTCACCGCCTTGAGCACCACGCCCCCTTCCCTGCACTTTTCGCACTGGCAGAACCCGTAGCCGTCCTCCGGCCAGGTCCCCAGAATCCCGACTTCGGGGTGGCTCTTGGCATAGGCGACATAAGCGTTCTTCAAATATTCCACGGCCTCCTCGTTGCCGTAACAGATCTGTCCAGTGCTGAAGCGCTTGCCCTCCTTGTTCATGGCGAACCAATCGGGGTGCTTTTCGAAAAGGGAGACGGGGAAGAACCAGCGCCCGGAGTGTTCGCTGATATTGAGAAAAATCCCCCGTTTCTCCAGTTCGGGGAGAAGCTCCTTTTCCACGTCGATCCAGTTCACCTTCCAGCCGCCGGGCCGTTTTTCGGTCCTTTTCACGCTGGTCATAAGGAGATTGAAGCGGTTTTTCCCCAGAAAATCCAGAATGGTCCGCACCTCCTCCACGTTTTCCCTGCATACGGAGAAAATGCACTCTCCCCGGAACTCCAGAGCGGGACTGACGACTTCCTCATCGACCTGGAGAAATTCCCTTTGGGGAACGACCTCGTTGGCCTCCCCCATCCAGACCCAGCAGCAGCCGTTTTCCTCGAGAAAAGCGTAAACGCCGTTGAGGATCCCTTTGGGCATCGTCGCGGAAAAGATCACCTTTTCCCCCTTTACGGAGATCCGGAATCCGTCGAACCGGACCGACTCGTCGGGATGAATCTCGAAGCAAAACGCCCGGTTCGCCCCTCCCCCTTCCGCCGCATCCCGGAGAGGAAGAAGGACACAGGTCATCCTGTTCACGTACTTTGCCAGTTCCTCCGCGGCGAAACGTTCCGTAACGCCCGCGCCGGGAGGAAGAAGGATGACGAACTCCTTCAGGGCTTCACGACTTATTATCATGGAGGCTTCTCTCCCTGCTCACTTTTTGAAGCGGTAAAGATTGTAGGCTTTGTTGTAGCGCTGGATCTCTTCGGTGATGGCGGAGGCAAGCTCCAGCGCCCTAAGCCCCGCTTCTCCGGGGACTTTGGGCAGGACCCGCGTGCCGGTGGCCTTCGTGGCCCGCACGGCATCCACGAAATCGGCGATCTCGGCGGCAAGAGCATTCTTTTCGCAGAGACTCACGCTTTTGGTCCCCACCCCCAGAAAACTTTTCTTCACGATCCTTCCGGAACTTTTCGCATAGTCCATGGAAATGTAGGAATCGGTCTGGAAGACCCGGAATTTCCGCATGGGATCGGAACTGATCCGGCTGGCGGTCACGTTGGCCACCGCGCCGTTCTTGAACTTGATCCGCACGTTGGCGATGTCCTCGGTCTTGCTCAGAACGGGCATCCCCACGGCGTCGAAATGCTCCACCTCGCTGCCCACCATGGTCAGGACCAGATCCAGATCGTGGATCATGAGGTCCAGCACGACGCTTACTTCCGTCCCCCTTCTGTGCTGTCCCGGACGGGGCGGGGGATATTTGGCCAGACGGTGCGCCTCGATGAACAGGGTATTGGAACTGTTTTTCTGGAGAAAATCCATGGCGGCGTTGAACCGCTCCACATGCCCTACGGCAAAGACGATCCCCTGCTTGTTGGCCGCATCCACGAGGGTCCGGGCCTCCTGCACGGTGGCGGCAAGGGGTTTTTCCATGAGGAGGTGCTTTTTCATTTCGATGATGGGCATGGCGGTCTCATAATGCCGTGTGGCGGGCACGGCTATGGTGAGGGCGTCGCACTTTTCCGCGAGGGCCAGTTCCGTATCGAAGGCCTCCACGCCGTACTGGGCGGCCACCTCCTTTGCCGTGCTTTTGGAAATGTCGTACACCCCCACAAGTTCCGCATTGGGGTTTTCGTTGTACAGTCTCGTATGGTGTTTGCCCAGAACCCCCACGCCGATGACGCCTACTTTGAGTTTTTCCTTTTTCTCGAACATATTTTCTCCGTTCGTCAGATCAGACCGGCCTTTTTCGCGGCAAGGCGAATGCCCTCGGCGTCCGCCTTGTTGAGCCATGTCCCGCCTGCGGCGGCCACCTCCGGCAGGGCAAGATAGTCGGAAACGTTCTCGATAGTCACGCCGCCCGTGGGCATGAAGGAGATCCCCAGATGTTTATAGGGGGCGGAAATGGCCTTGAGCATCTTCACTCCCCCCGCCGCTTCCGCGGGGAAGAATTTGAAGAGACGGCAGCCCAGATCGTAGGCCTGCTCGATCTCCGAAGGCGTGCAGATCCCCGGCGCAAAAGCGTAATGGTTCTTCACGGCCTCCTTCACTATGGCCGGATTGAATCCGGGAGCCACGGCGAACTTGGCGCCCGCCTCGAAGGCCCGATGAAGGTCCCGCACGTTGAGGATGGTCCCCGCGCCCACGAACATCTGCGGCAGGTCTTTGGTAATCTGCCTTATGATGCTTTCCGCCGCTTCCGTGCGGAAGGTGATCTCCGCGACCGGAAGGGAATTTTCGCACAGGAGACGGCACCTTTCCATGCCGCTTTCCAGATCGTTGAGTACGAGAACGGGAATGATCCTGTACCGGGACAGGACTTCTTTCAACGTGTTTTCTCCGCAGTTTTCCGCCATGATGCTCCTCCCATTTGCCGGTGAATTTTTCGATGCGGTAATTTACCTCCGCAATGCGCGATTTTCAACGGAGCAAAGTACGAAAAAACGTTTTTTCCCGCAGGAAAAACGGGAAAAAGAGGTTTTAAGGGGGCGAAAAGGAATTTTCGGCCTGCCCGCCTGAAATTTTTTCTGTCAGGAAAAGAATTTCAGGATGCGGATGACTCCCATGGAGGCCACACTCCTGTGGGCGGAAGCGTTTTTCCGGTTCAGGATCTCGTCTTTGTTTTCCCTGTAGTAGTTGTAGGCGTCCAGCAGCATTTCCTGATTGCTCCTCGTGGGATGCCAGTGCAGTTTTTCCTTGATCTTTGCCGTATCGAAGACGAAATTGGAGGCGATCATCTTGTACTGGTAGGGCCCCAGCGGAGAAATGCCCAGAAAATAGCACAGTTTCATGGCAAGGATTGCCCCTTTTCTGGGCAGATGGGCAATCCGGGACCGGGAGGCGGCCTTTTCGATGACGTAGGAGTAGACTTCGTTGAAGGAAAGGACGTTGTCCGAGCCGATGTTGAAGATCTCCGAGTGCGGATACACGATTCCTTTCATGCAGGCGTCGACCAGATCCATGGCGCTGATGAACTGATAGCGGTTTTTCCCGTCTCCCACGACCCACAATTTGCGGTTTTCGTCCAGAAAGGCGAACAAAATCCCCAGAAGCCCCAGCCTGCCCGCATCCATGATGGTGGGACAGCGGAAGATCACGGTACGGACCTTGCGGGAAGCCAGCAGGATCTTTTCCCCTTCCCATTTGGATCTGCCGTAGATCTCCACGGGAGCGGGCGCCTCATCTTCCCTGACCGGCTCCTCGAAATTTTTCGCCCAGAGACAGTTGGTGGAAAGAAAAATGAGCTGTTCCACCCCGTATTTTTCCGCGAAACGCAGGACGCTTGCGGTCCCGTCCACATTGGATTTCCACAGTCTGGGAAGATCTCTTCTCACGTGGGCGAGAAGGGCCGCGCAGTGGAAGATCCCGTCGAAAACGTTTTTCGAAAAGATCTCCTCCATGAGTTTTTCATCGCAAATATCCCCCTGAACGGCGAAAAGCCCCTCGTGGGAGGTCTCCTCCTTTTCCAGGTCGATGCTGACTACGGAGCACCCGGTCTCCAGCAGATATTTCTTCAGGATGGATCCGAAGAACCCGGCTCCGCCCGTCACAAGATATTTCTTTTTGTTCATTTTCGACTTTCTCTGTTTGTATTGCACGCTCTGACGGGGCCAATGCCGCAGAGCGAAAAAACACTTCTTTTGTTTCCAGACCGGGCTGGGGAAACTGGGAATACTGTGAAAACCATGAATACTGTGCCGCCCGAGACAACAACGCGACATCGGCCGGGCACGCTTCAGCTGGAAACTTCCGCCGTGTTTTTTTTCAGCCCCGAAACCATCTCGGCTGGAAACTTCCGTCGTGTTTTTTCCCAGCCCCGAAACCATCTCGGCTGGAAACTTCCGCCGTGTTTTTTCCCAGCCCGGGTGTTCCAGCATTCATAGTCTTCCCAGTATTCATAGTATTCTCAGCCCTGCCTGTCCGGCCTCTTCGGCCTGTCCGGCCTATCCGGCCTATTTCCCCGTATTCGGTCTGGTATCAGGGCAAAAAAAATCCGGCATCGAACTACTTTCCCACACTCTAATGTGCAGTATCATCGTCGCGTGGCCTCTTAACGATCGTGTTCGGGATGGGAACGTGTGTTGCAAGCCAGCTATAGACACCGGAAAAAAAGGAATAAAGAGGGGAATGGAAGGGACAAAACGACTTTGGTCAAAGTCAGTTGAGGATTCCAAGAGAAAATACAAAAGCTTGATTTTTTCTCCATAGTCGTTACTGGCATAACGGGTATGGAGGAAAAGGTGGTCAAGCCTCACGGCCGATTAGTAATGGTAAGCTGAAAACATTACTGTTCGTACACTTCCATCCTATCAAGGTTGTGGTCTGCAACCGGCCTTCAGGGGACTTGCGTCCCGGGACATCGAATCTTCGAGGGGGCTTGGCGCTTAGATGCTTTCAGCGCTTATCCTTTCCCGACATAGCTACCCAACGCTGCGTGTTTACACACAATTGGAATACCAGAGGTCAGTCATTCCCGGTCCTCTCGTACTAAGGAATGCTCTCGTCAAATGTCCTGCGCCTGCAGTGGATAAGGACCAAACTGTCTTGCGACGTTTTGAACCCAGCTCGCGTACCTCTTTAACCGGCGAACAGCCGGACCCTTGGGACCTTCTACAGCCCCAGGATGAGATGAGCCGACATCG
>JAGAEF010000057.1 GCA_017613255.1 Lentisphaeria bacterium | reverse complement strand
GGGCGCGTTTGTCTCTCCCCCCACGAAAACGTCTCGGCTGGAAACATCAGAGGTGTTTTTTCCCCATCCCCCGAAAACGCCCGGCTGGAAACGTCAGGTGTGTTTTTTCTGTCGGCCCCCGGAAATCAAGGTCGGTTCTTGCCCCCACGGGGAGAGGGTACGCTGCAAAGCCTGTCGGGAATCTTCAGGACCATCTTTTCTCCGCTTTTTGTGACGGTCCAGCGGAACACCATGTTTCCGTCTTCCCGTATTCTCGTTACTTTGCGGCACCAGCCGGGGGATTCCTCCTGTGTTTTTTCGATCTCGTACACCCTTCCAAGCCATTCGTCGGGCGTAATGAAAATCTCCTTTTCCGTGATGACGCAGCACGGGATCTTTTCATCCTGTGCCCGAAGGAGCGCCCAGACGGAATCGTCATCGGGTTCGTTCAGAAGCTCCAGCCCCGTAAGGACCAGAAGGCGCACGTCTTCCGGCAGATGGCGGATCGGTCCGATGACCAGAATCGGCTTCTTTTCCCGGTGTCCGGCATATACTCCGACGATTTGCGTTTCGTTCGAACAGGAAAAGGAGGCCTCCCCGACCCGCTGAAATCGTTCCGCGAACCCCAGAATTCTGGCAACATTGGGCCACCAGGAGGGAATCAGCGGACCGAAATCGAAGGAAGGAACCAACGTCAGAAAAGTGAATACCGTACAAAAGACGAGAATGACCGATACGGCGCATCCGCCGACAAGGTTAGGGATCCATCCGGAATCTATCTCTTTGGGCTGTTCCACAAAATTATCCACTTCAATTTCCTGTACGTTGAGCTGTGCCTGCGCCTCAGGCAAGGCCCAGTACCCGCTCGGCATTTTCGTGGAAGATCATCTCATTGATTTCGTCGCCCAGGTCCAGAGACAGGACATCGTCGATGGCGTCCTTGTGACGCAAGGCGGGATAATCGCTGGCGAAAAGCACCTTTTCCGGACCGTGGGCAAGGACCATCTTTTTCGTCTTTTCCTTCCCGATGTAGCGGATGGTGCTGGAAATATCCATGAAAACATCCATTCCGATGAGATATTTCCACGCCTCTTCCCAGACGGAATAGCCCCCCATGTGGGCGGCAATGATCTTGTAGCCGGGGAAATTCCGGACCACTTTCCGCAGCCGGTCCGGGGCGGAGAGAGGGGACTTCCTGTCCCCGATGTGAAACAGCATGGGAAGATCTTTTCCCGCCGCTTCGTAAATGGGCATCATCTTGGGGTCGTCCACATAGAATCCCTGAAAATCCGTATGGAATTTCAGGCCTTTGAGCCCCAGAAGGCGTATCCGGTCCAGTTCGGCGGCATAATCCGTGAAATCCATGTGCATGGTGCCGAATCCGATGAAAAGATGAGGATATTTGTTCTGAAGGGAGGCTATGTAGTTGTTGATGTTGCGCACCTGCGCCTCCTTGGTGGCGGAGGAGAAAATGACGCAGCTTTCCACCTTGGCGGAAAGCACGCTGGAGACCAGATCCTGTTCCAGACCCGTTCCGTCCCACTTGCACTCGTAGTAGCTTTCCAGATGGCCCACGGCCTTTTCCGCAATGTTCGCGGGAAAGACGTGGGCGTGTACGTCGATGACTTTCATAACGGACTTACTCTTGCTCCCGAAAAGCTTATTTGGTGACCTTGCCGTTGAGGGCGATATCCTGCGCCATCTGGCGCAGTGCGGCAAGATTGAGTTTCCCGCTGCCCAGCATGGGAATGTTTTCCACCTGGAAGAAATTGCCCACTCTGGGGATCCAGAGGTTGGGGATGTTCCGTGCCCGCATTTCGGCAACGACCTCTTCCGGCGTCATTTTCATGGCCGTATGGATGACGATGAGCGCTTCCCCCTTGGCCTTGTCGGGGATGCTGGATACCACCGCCTGCTTGCTTTCCGCGCCGATGATCTCGTTGATGGTGCATTCCACAAGTTCATGGGGGACCATTTCTCCGCCGATCTTGCTGAAACGGGAGATCCGTCCGCAAAGGGTGATGTAGCCGTTCACGTCGATGGTGCCGATGTCTCCGGTATTGTACCAGCCGTCCCGGATGGCGTCGGCGGTAAGCCGGGGTTCGCCCAGATACCCCTGCATCACGTTGGCGCCCTTGATCTCCAGAAGTCCTTCCGTATCGTGGGGAAGGGCCCTGCGGGTCACCGGGTCCACGATTCTTGCGCAGATCCCCGGCATGGCGGGCCCTATGCTTCCCTCCTTGCCCCGTTCCCTGCCCAGTTCCTCGATGGAGGAGCCGATATTGATGGCGACGATGGGGGAGAGTTCCGTGCAGCCGTACCCTTCGATGAGCACCCGGTCCCCGTGATTCTGCTTGTCGAACTTTTCGGAAATGTCCACCCGGAGCTTTTCCGCCCCGGCAATGGCCAGCCGGACCGTGGCGAACTGTTCCGGCGTGCACCTTCTCATATAGGCCTGCATGAAGGTGGGCGTGGCCAGAAGGATGGTCACCTTGTGCTTGGTGATGGCCTTGCCGATGGCCTCGCAGTCCAGCGGATTGGCCACGTAGACGACCTTGCACCCCACCATCACGGGGAGCCAGAAGGCCGTGCACATGCCGAAGGCGTGGAAAAGGGGCAGACTGCCCAGCATCACGTCCCTGGGCTGGAAGTTCATGACGTTGATGAAGGAGTGAATGTCGCTGTTGAAGTTGTGGTGGGAAAGCATCACGCCCTTGGGGATCCCGGTGGAGCCGCTGGAGAACAGAACCGCCGCCGTGCGCATCACGTCCCGGTGACTCACGGGGGAGATGATGTTCATGAACTCCTGATGGGGAAGAAGAACTGCCCCCAGCATCATGAGGAGCTTGTCCCATTTGGTGATGGTGCCGGCGATGTCCTCCATGAAAACCATTTCCGGCAGGACCTCGTATTTGATCTTCTCCACGAATTTCCGGCTGGTGATGATATGGGTGATCCTGGCCTTTTCGATGGCGTACCGCACGGAATCCTTGGAGGCGGTGAAGTTGAGAATGGCGGGGACCTTGTCCGCCATCATCACGGCGCAGGAGGCAATGGCGGAGGCGGCGCAGTTGGGCAGCATGACGCCCACATACTCACATTCCGGATCCACCATTTTGCGGATCTTTCTGCTGAAAATGGCGGATCCCACGAAGGCCATGAAGGTGGTCACCTCCTTGCCTCCGTAATCGGCGAAAAGCACCCGGAAGGGGTGTCTCTTGGCGTTTTTCGCCATCTGGTAGTGCAGAGGCCGGTCCTTGGGCCGGGGGACCATCTCGGTTTCCGCGCCCATTTCGGAGATCTTCTGACGCAGTTCGAAGGCGTCGATATCCCCGGGAACTCTCTGCCCGAAGGTCACGGAGACGGGGTGGGGGATCTCCTTGGGGAAACGCACCCTTTCCTTGCTGAAGTAGTGGGTGAAGATGCTCCCCCAGATCATGCCGATCCTGACCGGGATCACCGGCACGTCCAGCTCTTCCGGAAGCATCATGGTGTACCCGGCGCGGAATTCGTCCATAAGGCCGTTGCGGCTGATCTTGCCCTCCGGGAACACGCAGACGGCCTCTCCGTTGCGCAGCGCGGTCTTTACGGTTTCGAACATGCCCGTCATGTTCTTTACCCCGGTGCGGGGCACTTTGATAAACCCGGCGAAACGGGCAAGGGGCCGCAGGAACGGCTTGTTGTAGTAATCCTCGTGCATGAGGAACCGGATCCACCGGGAGGTACAGGCGGAGATGATGAAGGCATCCACGAAGGAGGCGTGGTTGGAGACCAGAAGCACGGGACCGGAATCGGGAATGTTTTCCGCGCCGGAGATCCTCACCTTGTACAGGGTGTTGGTGAGCAGCATGACGAAGACCCGTACCGCGAAATCCGGCAGAGTGAGGATGGCCAGCGTGATGAAGATCAGCGTGAGAAGCGAACAGCACAGGAAGAGCTGGGGCGGGGTGAGGTGGGGCAGATAGGAGGCGCATTTGACAACGAAGTGAGGCAGTTTTTCCACGCTTGCCGCGGAAGAGCCCGCCACCAGAAGGAAGAGAAGCGCGGAGGCGAAAAGAGTGGCGCCGAAGGTGATGAAGTTGCTCACTGCCATGGCCGAACCTCTTGCGGAAGGATTCACCTTCTGCTGGAAGTAGGCGCGCACGGGGACGATGAGGAACCCGCCGGAGATCCCGGCAAGGAAAAGATGCAGAATGGCATAGGGGTGCACCACAAGATTCGCGCCTGCGAAGGGGGCTACGGGCGCGCCCGGATAGTAGGCGGCCAGCGGCAGGAACAGGGAAAGTCCCAGCGCCCCGAAGGGGATGAAGCCCAGCTCGATCTTGAATTTGGAGGCGTGCCCGCAGAGGAAACAGCCTATCCCCATGCCCGCCGCGGGGGCGAGGAGAAGGAAAGTGAGTTCCGCAGGCGTGGCGTTGAGGGTGAATTTCGCCAGCATGACGATGAGGGTCTGCACGGCAACTCCCAGTCCCACGAAATAGGCGTCGCCCAGCGCGGTGATGAAGATCCCCCGTTTGGCGGTGACGGCTTTCCAGCCGTCCCGGAGACTTTGGAAAAGTCCGCTTCCCGCGCTTCTCGTTCTGGGGGCGGCCCCTACGGGGATCACGGAAAGGGAGATGAAAAAGCCGATGACGGAAAAGGCGCAGAGAAGCTCGCCGCAGGCAAGGAAATTGAAGTTGGTCAGCTGGCACAGAAGCGGGGCAGCGCCCGCGCCGATGATGGCGGCAACGAAGGTGACCATCCCCACATAGCCGTTGGCCCGGGAAAGGCTTCTGGAGGAGAAGGTTTCCGGAAGGATCCCGTTGAAGGCGGGGCTGAAGAACGCGCTCTGGGTGGTCATGAGGAACATGGTCCCCAGAAGGGGTTTGACCCCCCAGACGCTCTGTTTGATGAGGCAGATCGTCCCCAGGATCATGACGGCGAATTCGAAGACCTTCCCCAGGATCATGATGCTCCGTTTGGGCAGTCTGTCGGAAAGGGCGCCCGCGGGACCGCAGAGGATCAGGAAAGGCAGAACGTAGGCCGTGGTGAGCAGAAAGAGAAAGGCGGAATCCCGGAAATAGTCCACTTTCCCCCGGAACATGCACAGGACGATGAGCATTTTGAAGGCGTTGTCGTTGAACACCCCGAAGAACTGGGAAAAGATAAGGGGCATGAGTCTTCTTGTAAAGGAAATATTTTCCTGTGCCATTTTGAACTCCTTTTTGGCGATTTCTTATGGAAAAAACCTTCCCGTCCGTTTCGGAGGGGAGGAAACACTTCCGCGGAACTTTTTCCGGCGGTCCGCGGGAGCGATCCTTGTTTCATGATTTCATTTCTGTTTTTCTGCGGGCGGAACCCTCTCTGTCCTCCGGGAAAAGCCGGAGGGGTCTTTGTTATTTCTCCTTTTTCTCCGCCTTTACGGGGATCAGCAGTTTCTGTCCTACGAAAAGTTTATCGCTTTTCAGCTTGTTGACGGAACGGATATCCTGAACGCTTACATGGTAAGCCTTGGCGATGTTGAAAAGGACATGCCCTCTTTCCACGGTGTGTTCCCTGTATTCCACGGAAGCGCCCGCATTTTCCTCCGCGGGTCTCGCTTTTTTCGCAGGTCTCTCCGGTCTGGGGGGAGGCGGAGGAGGAGTCTGGGCGGCGGCGCTTCCCACGTCCCGGATGAGCTTTTCCAGTCTCTGGAGCTTCTTTTCCATACCGTCGATGCGCATTTCCAGATGTTTGTACTGGTTTTTGGAAGCCTCCTTTTCCGCTCCGGAATTCTGCCGCAGGGAATGGCTTTCTCCGGAAAGACGCCTGTATTCCCCTTCCAGAAGATTGGTCCGCCTCGAAAGCTCCCGGACGCTTTCCGCAAGTTTCGCATTTTCGTCCTGCATGACTTTAAGCTGCTGGAGAAGATTGCCCGCAAGCTGTTCATAATATCTGCTCCGGTCCTGCTGGGCATGCTGAACGTGCTGGGCGCAAAGAACAAAAGGCGCGCAAAGAACGACAAAGAACAGGCCGAGAGCTCTGTTCTTTCCGATGCTTTCCCCAAAGTTTTTCATGATTTCCCTTTCGTTTCGATTTGCCGTTGCGCAAATCTCCTGTTTTCCTCAGGATCTATTTTTTCGTTTCGTTTTTCTTCGCATTTTTCGGATTTCCCGCGGGAGGAGCCTCCTCCAGACCGTCGAAAAGCGTCCCGCCGCCGCTCTGCAGGGCCTTTTCGCTTTCGAACACCCCCTTGAGGAAGGGGATATCCTTGATCGTTTCGTAATCCTTGTCCTTGACGGCCTTCCTGCCTCCGGTGAGGACCACCGTCCCCAGCTCCCGGTTGATGGCCAGCGTGGGCGCGGTTTCGGTTTTCAGCCGGACTTCCGAGGAGACCAGTCTGCCGTTGACATCGAATACGCAGCAGGAAAAGACCTTCGGACTTCCCGCGATGACCACGTGGAGCCTGCTGTAGTTATCCACCGCGCACTGCGGCAGAAGCATATTTCCCAGATTGTACCCCAGGTGCCGGAGACAGTACACCTTGGAAGGATCTTCGATCATGAGCATATACATGGCCCTCGTCCCGGTGAAATAGGAGAGTACGCTGTATTTCCGGATATGGACCATCCCGGAAGAATTGTTTTGCCCCTGCGGATCCGGCACCAGCGGGATCCCCACGGCGGCCTCCCAGATCTTCTTGCCCTCCGTGACGGTGAAGCGCAGATCGTTGGAACGGTAGGCGCGGGCCATGCGGGGATGGGAGATGATGGCGCGCACCTTGTACTGTCCCTTGCGGAAAAGCCTGTAGAACTGGGTGAGATTGCAGTGGAAACTCTTGATCGCCCCCGGCTGGAGCACGATCCCCTTCGTGGAGGGACTTTTGCCCGTGGACATGGAAACGATATTTCCCGTTTCCTTGGAAAGAATTTCGAAATCCAGTCTCCCGGCAAGCTCGGGCTTTTCCCCGAACACGATGGGGTGTCCGGAAACGTTCCGCATGTCGATCCGGATGTAAATGGGTTCGTACAGGAGATAATTCTGCTGGGGAAGCGTGATCCGCAACGCGATCTGCCCGCAGAGAGTCAAGGATGAAAACAAAGCGGAAAGACATGCAAAAACAAGAAACGCTCTTCTGAAGCTCCGGGTCATTTCGTTGCCTCCTTTTCTGTGAGGTGGGATGGTTTCTCCGCAGGGAAAAGATGTCGGATCTCTTCCAGGACCTTTTCCACGGGAATTCCCTTGTGGCAGGAAAGGTGCCCGCACTCTCTGCGGAAACATTTGATGCAGGAAAGGTCCTCCCTCTGGAATACCAGCGCCTTTTTGCAGCAGGGCCCGGTAAGCGCCGGATCGGTGGGGCCGAAGAACGCCACGGGGACCGTTCCGGTGACGGCGGCTATGTGCATGGGGCCGCTGTCGTTGCAGAGAAGAAGATCCGTAAGCCGGATGAGCTCCACAAGCTCCCCCATTTCGGTGCGGCCGGAAAGATCCGTGCAGACGGGATTCTCCCCCAGAATCTCCCTTACCTTGCGCGCAGTCTCCTTCTCCGCTTCCGAGCCCAGAAGAAGGAAGTGCGCATGGGGAAATTTTTCCCGGATTCCCCGGATAAGGGCGGCAAAAAACTCCGGCTCCCAGGTCTTGCTTTGCCAGCGCGCTCCGGGGGTGACGCCTACGAGAAGGCTGCCCGCTTCCTTCCGTTCGGAAATGGAAAGACCCGCTTCCTCCGCCTTCTTCAGAGCGCTTTTTTTGAACTCTTCCGAAACGGGAAGAAGAAACTCCCTTTCCGGAAGGGGGATCTTTTCCGCATCCGCGATCATGCCGCAAAGCTTGTCCACGGCGTGCACTGCGCTTTCGGGGGGCGCCATTGTCCTTGTGTAGAAGAGAGCGGCGGCTTTTTCCCGGGGCTCCCGGGGGCCCCAGCGCAGAGGGGAACCGGAAAGGAAGGAAAAGAGGGCGCTTCGCAAAAGCCCCTGCAGATCATAGACGACATCGTATTTTTCCCGCCTGAGCTCCGTAAAAAGCCGGAAGAACGAAGGAAGGAAAGTCAGGAGATTTCCCATGCGTTTCCGTTCGAAAAAGATCTTCTTTTTGACGAAGGGCAGATAGTCGAGAAGCTGGGAAAAGGCGGGCTGGACAAGCCAGTGGGCCTCCCACTCCTCTCCCCGGGCCTGCGCCAGAGCGGCGACCGCGGGAAAGGCGTGGAGCACATCCCCCAGACTGCTTGGTTTTATGACGAGAAATCTTTTCATCTGCCCTTGTCCTGGAAAAAACGTCCGGAAATCAGGTCCCGCTGGAAAGACGCGCGGCCAGACGCTCGGGCAGCCCCACTTCCCGGATCCTCGCCTGCGTGGAGGCGATATCGTAGGGCACCCGGAATCTGGTCACGTTCTTCGCGCTGGAATCGTACACGGCGAAGGAGGCTCGGGGATCCTTGTTTCTCGGCTGGCCGATGCTGCCCACGTTCAGGAGATATTTGCACCCCGTCTGCAGATCGATGGAAACGCTGTCGGAAACCGTGAAGTCCCTCAATTCGTCGGGCTGGATGGGATCCGTCCAGGTCTTGAGCTCCTCGATGGCCTTTGCGTTCGGAGCCACGACGGACTTCTTGCAGAATCCCACGGGAACATGAGAGTGCCCGCAGAAGCAGAGCTGGGTGAACTGGTAGGCGAAATTGTCCGCGGCATGATGTTCATCGAAAATGTATCCCCATGCTTCGGGACTGTCCAGCGTGGCGTGGACGATGGTGATGAAGGTCCCCTTCACGACCTGCCGCATGGGCAGATTGGTGAGCCATGACCGGTCGTCCAGAGAGAGCTGGGACTTGGTCCAGAGGACCGCCGCCTTGGCGTGGGGGTTGAAGCTTGCCAGAACGTCATCGTTGTTGGCGGCATATTCGTCGTGATTGCCCTTCACCGCTCCGGCGATATTCAGTCCCCGGACGATATCCATGCACTCCTTGGGGTTTCCGTTGTATCCCACGACGTCACCGAGGAAGATGTATTTGTCGATTTCCAGTTTGGCGCATTTTTCCATGACGCTGGTCATGGCCTCCAGATTGCCGTGAATATCGCTCAGAATCGCAAATCTCATTTTCTCCCCTGTTCCCGGTGTATTTTCGACCGTATTTTTTGTGTGGATTGCTTTTTAAAGAATAGAATATAACCGCTTTTTTCAAAAACGCAAGCCCGACTGCGAATTTCTGCTGTCTTTTGTTATGGAAGAACGAGTCTCAAGACACAAGTCTCAAGTCTCAAGAGGGGACGCAGAGCGAAAAAACACAACGGATGTTCCAGCCGGGGCCGGGGAGTACGGATGGGTACGGAGTTTTACGGAGTGGAACGGAGGGG
>JAGAEF010000056.1 GCA_017613255.1 Lentisphaeria bacterium | reverse complement strand
GGGACTCCCCCTCTTCCGGTGTCCCGGAAGGGGGCAGTCCCAGAGAATCTTCCGCATCTCCGATGTCCACCACCTCGGGGAGATTCGCCGATTCCGTCCTATCGTCAGAACCGAAATCGAACATCAACTGCGTGGGATTGTTCCCAGCCATTTTTCACTCCCCTCCGGCAGTCGGCACCGGAATAACGTCATTCCTTGTTTTCCACGTCCAGCCCTTCGAAGGCCTTGCCAAGGGCGTCGCCCATGTCCACAAGGTTCCCGGAAGGCGGAAGAGCGGCGGCAACTTCCTGTTCGGCGGCCTTGAGATCCGCTTCGGAGAAGCCTTCCTCCATGGCCTTGATGGAAAGTCCGATGCGCCGTTCATCCTTGTCGATCTTGATGACTCTTGCTTCGATCTCCTGCCCCAGCGTGAGCTTGTCTTTGACCTTCTCCACCCGGTCCTTGCTGATCTGGGAGATGTGGACAAGCCCGTCGATCTTGTGGGAAAGCTCGATGAAGGCGCCGAAAGCGGTGATCTTGGTGACCTTGCCGGTGACGGCGTCGCCGATCTTGTAGATGGACTCGATATTGGCCCAGGGATCCTCTTCCAGCTGCTTGATCCCCAGAGAGATCCTCTGCTGGGCGGGGTTGATGTCCAGAATGACCGCTTCCACCTCTTCGCCCACCTTCAGGACTTCGTTGGGGTTGTTGATCTTGCGGGTCCAGGACATATCGGAGACATGAATCATGCCGTCGATGTCGTTTTCGATTTCCACGAAGGCGCCGTAGGTGGTCATGTTCCGGACCTTGCCCTTCACGCGGCTGCCGGCGGGATACTTTTCGGCAAGCACTTCCCAGGGATTGCGGGTCTTCTGACGCAGTCCGAGAGAGATCTTCTTGTTCTCCTTGTCGATGTCCAGCACCACAGCTTCCACTTCCTCGCCCACGCTGACCACATCCCCGGCCTTGGTGATGCGTTTGGTCCAGGACATTTCGGAAACGTGGATGAGGCCTTCCACACCCTGTTCCAGCTCCACGAAGGCGCCGTAGGGCATGATGTTGACCACGCGGCCCTTGATGGAGGAGCCCACGGGATATTTGGTTTCCACTTCGTCCCAGGGATTCCGGGTCTTCTGCTTGAGGCCCAGGGAGACGCGTTCCTTGTCGAAGTCGATATCCAGGATCATGACTTCCACTTCCTGACCCACTTCCAGCATTTCGGAAGGATGGGAGATCCTGCCCCAGGACATGTCGGTGATGTGGAGAAGTCCGTCTACGCCGCCCAGGTCGATGAAGGCGCCGAAGTCGGTGATGTTCTTGACCACGCCCTTGCGGAGCTGACCGCATTCCATCTCCTTGAGCAGAGCCGTGCGGCGGTCTTTGCGGGACTCTTCCAGGAGTTCCCTGCGGGAAACCACGATGTTCTTGCGTTCCTGATTGATCTTGAGGATCTTGAGATCGTATTCCTTGCCGATGAAATCGTCCATGTTCTTCACCGGGCCGATGTCGATCTGGGAACCGGGCAGGAAAGCTTCCACGCCTTCCAGGTCGATGATGATCCCGCCCTTGACGCGGCGCTTCATGAGGCCCTTGATGACGCTGCCTTCTCCGTACTCGGAGGTGATCTTGTCCCAGGCCTTGATGAAGTTGGCCTTGGAGAGGGAAAGTTCCGGCATGTTGTTTTCGTTTTCGATGGATTCCAGGTACACGTCGACGCTGTCACCCACCTTCACGTCGTCCCAGCACTTGAATTCGGTGGAGGCAAGCATGCCTTCCGCCTTGTAGCCGATGTCCACCAGAACGCTGTCCTGACGCTTTTCGACGATCTTTCCGGAAATGATGGTGTCTTCCGCGAAATTGCTGTTCTTCACCGTTCCGGTGAGGAGTTCTTCCATGGTGCGCGTGTCGCTGAGGTCGACGTACACTTTGGTTGTTTCTTTTGCCATTTTTGTTTGTTTTCTTTGGTTTGGTTTTTTTGTTTCGGGTTACCCATGCACTTTTCCCGACGAAAAATGCACCTTCGAGCCATTAATATAAACGCAAAAGGCGCAAATTGCAAGGAAGAAAACGTTTTTCCGAAAGAAAAAACTTCTCCCCGCCGGGGAAGGCGGAGAGAAGTTCGCAAAAAAAACGGAAAACGATTTTCAGAGGGTGATCTCTCTCTCCTCTTCGCTGGAACGGTAGATGGCGTCCAGAAGCTTCATGGCGATAAGCCCCTCTTCTCCGGTTGCCGCCACTTTCCCTTTCCCCTGCACGGCGGCGACAAACTTGCGCATCTCCTCGGCAAAGGCGTCCACGTCCTTGCGGTAATCCAGCTTGATGTCGGCCAGCTTCCCGTCCAGCTCGGTAAGCAGAACGGTATCCTTTTCGCCGATCTTCACTCCGCCCTTGTCCCCCAGGATCTCGATGTAGGATTCCGACTGGGCGTTGCAGGCCCACGCCACCTCGAAGGAGAGGGTCGCCTTGTTTCCGAAGCGCACGAAGCCCGCGGCGTAGTCGTCCACGTCGAAGGTCCCGCTGTAGTCCGGCGGTCCCGCCCACATGCTGATGTAGTGATAGTTCTTCATGTCCTTGCCGAACTTGGAATAGACCTTGGCGCTGACCTTGGTGGGATTCCACAGCCCGGTGCTCCACATGGCAAGATCCAGGAAATGCACGGCTATGTCAATGAGTCCCCCGCCTCCGGAACGGGCCTTGGTGGTGAACCATCCCCCCAGACCGGGGATGCCCCGTCTGCGGATGAGTTTCACCCGGATCTGGTAGATTTCTCCCAGCCGGCCGTTGTCGATGAGCTCCTTTACGGCAACGGAATCCGCCGACTGCCGCTTCACCATGCCCATCTGGAGCAGTTTTTTGGAAGCGTCTCTTGCCTTGAGGATCTCTTCTCCCAGAGAGGCGTTCAGCGTCATGGGTTTTTCCAGAAAAACGTGCTTGCCGGCCTGAAAGGCGGCAATGGCAATGGGCGCATGCATGTCGTTGGGCACGCAGACGCTCACAGCGTCGATCTCCGGATCCTTGAGGAGTTCGTGATAGTCCGTGAAGGTCTTCTCCACGCCGAACTCCTTTGCTTTCGCCTGCACCCGGTCCTCCAGAATGTCGCACATGGCGACGATCCGGCATTCCGGAACTTGCTGATAGGATTTCGCGTGCACCGTGCCGATGGTGCCGCATCCGATGATGCCGATCCTGACTTTTTCAGCCATTTTCTTCCCTTTCCTGCGTTTATTTTACGGGGATCCTTGTCCCTGTTTCCGTCATGCCCTCCACCGCGGCGGCGCGGATGGAGGCGATCTCCAACGTCTCCTCCATGGGAATGGGGGAGACTCCCGTCTCGTAAAACTCCATGATCTTCACCAGAAGATTTTCGAAGATGTTGCTCATTTTGGAAGATTCCGCCTTCACGGAACCATTCTGGGCAAAGCAGGCAAACGTGCCGCTGGTATTGTAGGAGAAGGAGGCGCTTCTGTCGTCGGGATATTCCACAAGCCCGGAAAGCACCCTTTCATTGCCCGTGACGATCACGTTTTGCGCTCCCACCCCCAGCAGGGCGACGATCATTTCGAACTGGTGGATGCTGTATTCGGGGAAATTGCGTCCGCCTCCTCTCGTGGCCGCGACTGCGGGAGACACGTTTTTCTCCCGGAAAAGATTCTGCATGGCAAGGAATTCATCCCCGTAGCGCAGGGCAGAGGAACTCATAAGGGGCGTATGGAACTTTTCCGCAAGGGCAAAGATCCTTTTCGCGGTTTCTCCGTCCTGGGCAAAGGGCTTGTCGATATAGACGGGCTTGCCGGACTACAGAGGGAGAAAAGCAAGACGCTCGTGGACCTCCGGATTGGCGGGGGCCAGCACGCAGAGGCAGTCGCTTTTTTCCACCACCTCCTCCAGAGAAGCGCAAGGGGCGACTCCGAAGTCCGCGCACCACTGTTTCAGGGGCCGCTTCCCCGGAGCGGGGGCTTCCTCCCACGCATAGGCGATCTCGAAACGGTCTCCCTTGGGGCCTTTTGCGATCATCTCCGGATAGTTGTTGGCGTGCCACTCGTCGATGAAAAGGTCGATGAACCCGATCTTCTTTTTCATAAAAGCTCCTTTTCTTACATTCTTTCCACGGCGGCTTTTGCGAACCCGGAACAGGAGAGAAGATGGGCCCCCTCCATAAGCCGGGCGAAATCGTAGGTCACGAACTTTTCCGCAATGGCGTTTTCGATCCCTTTGACCACCAGATCCGCCGCCTCGTTCCAGCCGATATGCCGCAGAAGCATCTCTCCGGAAAGGGCCAGCGAGGAGGGATTGACCTTGTCCATGCCCGCGTACTTCGGCGCGGTGCCGTGGGTGGCTTCGAAAACGGCCTTCCCGGTAAGGAAGTTGATGTTCGCCCCCGGGGCGATCCCGATCCCGCCCACGCATGCGGCAAGAGCGTCGGAAACATAGTCCCCGTTCAGGTTCATGGTGGCGATTACATCGTACTCCGCGGGGCGGGTGAGGATCTGCTGAAGGAAGGCGTCGCAGATGCAGTCCTTGATGACGATCTTTCCTTCCGGGATTTTTCCGTCCGGGCAGTCCGCAAGGCTCACGGTCTCCTCCGGGAACTCCCTCTTTGCCAGAGCGTACCCCCACTCCTTGAAGCCGCCTTCGGTAAATTTCATGATGTTGCCCTTGTGGACGAAGGTCACGCTCTTCCTCTTGTTTTCGATGGCGTAGCGGATGGCGGCGCGGATCAGACGCTCCGAACCCTCTTTGGAGACGGGCTTGATCCCGATGGCGCTGCTTTCCGGGAAGCGGATCTTGTTCACTCCCATTTCCTCCTGCAGGAAACGGATGACCTTTGCCGCCTCCGGGGTGCCGGAGGCCCATTCGATCCCCGCATAGATGTCCTCCGTGTTTTCCCGGAAGACCACCATATCGGTTTTATCCGGCTCCTTCACGGGGGAGGGCACTCCCCGGAAGTGGCGCACGGGGCGCAGACATACATAGAGATCCAGTTTCTGCCGCAGCGCCACGTTCAGGGAGCGGATCCCTTTGCCCACGGGGGTGGTCAGCGGCCCCTTGATGGCAATGCTGAACTCCTGAATGGCGTCCACGGTCTCTTCCGGAAGCCAGACGTTTTCCCCGTAGACTTTCAGCGCCTTTTCCCCGGCGAAGACCTCCATCCAGGCGATCTTCCTTTTTCCTCCGTAGGCTTTTTCCACGGCGGAATTCCAGATATGCATGGCTGCGGAAGTGATATCCGGCCCCACCCCGTCCCCTTCGATGTAGGTGATGACGGGATCATCGGGCACTTCCAGCACGCCTTCGCGTTTCAGGACGATCTTTTCCCCTGCGGGAACTTTGATTTTTGCATAACTCATCTGGTTTTATCCTTCCGTATTTTTGCGGCCGCGTTCCCTGCCGCAAGGTGTTTTGCGGCCGCTTTCCCTGCCGCCGTTTTTTTTGAGGTATCCACGATGCACACTTCCCGGGGAGGAAGAGCGAAAACTCCGTCCTTGAGGAAGTCTCCCAGAATGCACTTGCCATGTACGCCGGAAGCGAAACGCTTCTCCTCATTGCTGTGGTTGAGCACGAAAAGGAGTTCCCCCCGGGAGATCATTTCCACGCTTTCGGGCAGGGCTATGACCGGCACTCCCGCACGCTTGGCCGCATGGACGAAAAGTTCTCCCAGCGTTTTTTTGTCCAGAAACGTGGAGGCATAATAGAAGGCATACCCTTTGCCGAAACGGTTTTCCGTGCAGTAAGGAGTCCCTTTCAGCAACCCTCTTTCGTGGGAAAGAAGCGTTTTTGCGCCCGTGACATCCACTTCCATGACCAGATTGGTGGGCTGTCCGGTGATCTTTTTCCCGTCGAGAGTGCCGGAAACCACCACGTCTCCCCCTTCGTGGATCTCCCGGGGCTCGAAGGCGTCCAGCACTTCCGGCGTGCTCAGGGGGTAATACCCCTCGATGGAAATGCCGAAGACGTCCTGCAGATGTTCCGGTCCCGCCTGAGGGATGTATTTGGCGTTACCGTCGAAGATCCCGGACTTTCCGCCCAGAAGGACGACTCCGCCCTTTTTCACGAATTCGCGCAGTTTTTCCGCGGTCGCCTTGGCAAAATGGCTCATCTGGGGGATGACGAGAAGCTTGTATTTTCCGAAATCGTCGTCGGCGGAAATGATGTCGGAATTGATCCCTTTTTTCATCAGCGCTTCGTGGGAAGTGAAACTCATATCCTCATACTCTTTCCACCTCTCCCAGAACCCCTGGCAATAGTTCCAGTGATCTTTGTACTCGAAAAGAACGGCCGTTTCCGGCGCGGGCAGGGGTAGATCGTAGTTTTTCAGCACCCGGTCCGCCTCATGGATGCTTTCGGCAAGGGTATGGTATCTGCCTCTGGGTTTGCCCGTGTAGTTGAGGATGGTGTCGTGACTCTTTTCCAGACCGCCCAAATGGCTTCTCCAGTGGAAATAGCAGATGGTTTCGTGGCCTCTGGCAATGAAATTCCACATGTAGAAGCGCAGGAGATTCCTGTCGGGGGCGCCGGGGCAGGTGGCGGATTCCAAAATCCATGGCGCCTTGCCGGGCCGGACGGCGCGGTAGAGGTCGGAAAAGTAACAGCTTCTGGCCATGCCGTGGTGCCGCGGCTGAGGGTAAAAATCCGCTCCGGCGAAGTCCAGTTTTCTGTACAGGTCGTACCGGTCCACCAGACCGCTGAGATTGTTGGTGCCGATCTTCGCATCCGGAATGTATTTGCGGATCCCTTCCGCCTGAATGAGGGCGTAATCCCTGTAGGTCCCGCTCCAGAAAATGAGGCTGTCCAGCACTCTTGTGGAGTCGAATTTCTTCCCGATATAGCCCAGCTCCACCTCTTCCCAGGAGGAGTATTCCTGACTCCAGAACATGGTCCCCCACGCCTTGTTGAGCGCCTGGATCGTTCCGTACTTTTCCTTCAGGAACTTCCGGAATGCGCTCTGACACTCGGGGCAATGGCAGTTCCCCATGCTGGAGTGGCCGATCTCGTTGTCCAGCTGCCAGGCGATGATGTTTTTGTGTCCTTTGAGTTCCTGCGCCATCTTTTCGGAGATCAGACGGGCGTAATGGCGGTAGATGACGGAAGTGGAGCAGGTGTGCTGTCTCGTGCCGAACTCTCCCCGGTGGCCGTCGTGCTTGAGCCGCATGATCTCCGGATACTTTCTGCACAGCCACGCCGGCGCGGTGGCGCAGGGGGTGCACATGATGACGTTCACATGGTGCTTTTCCAGGATATTGCAGGCGTCATGGAGCCACTGGAAGGTATAGACCCCCTCTTCCGGCTCCATGCGGCACCAGGCGAATTCCCCTATGCGCACGACGCTTACTCCCGCCTCTTCCATGAGGAATGCGTCGTATTCGATCCTCTCGTTGTCCCAGTCCTCCGGGTAGTAGGCTGCTCCGATGTTTACTTTCATCTCTCCTCCGTTTCCGTATGTTTTTCCCCCGAAAAAAACTTTATGAAAGCCCTTTTCCCGCCTCCGCGGGGATCGCAACGTAAAATATAACGCCTCTTCCCCCGATAGTAAAGAAGAAAAACGTTTTTTTCCGGATAATATCCGTGATAATGCGTTTCTTTCCCCCGGGGCGGAAGGAAAACACGGGAAGTCCTCCCTTTCTCCCTCTCCTTTTTGCGGAAGAATACTTGACAATTCCGCTTTTCGTTCTATATTGAATGGAGTCACGCAAGGCGTCTTTCCCCGGAGGAAGGACACCGCAGCAGGGAATTCTGGAACACGTCCAATATCCAAAAAAAAGGAGCGAAAATGGAAGTCGTCATCTCCAAGGACAAGTACGCGCTGGGCAAAGCCGCGGCGAAAAAGGGTGCGGAAAAGATCCGCGCCGCCATCAGGGAAAAAGGGTACGCCAATGTGATCCTTGCCACCGGGGCAAGCCAGTTCGAAATGCTGGAAGCTCTCCTCAAGGAAGAGGGGATCGACTGGAGCGTCATCAAGTTCTTCCATCTGGACGAGTACGTGGGGCTCCCCATCACCCATCCGGCCAGCTTCCGCAAATACCTGTGGGAACGCTTCATTTCCAAGCTCCCCGTTCCTCCCGCCGCCTTCTATCCCGTGAACGGCACGGCCAAGGATCTGGATGCGGAACTTGCCCGGCTGGAAAAGACCATCACCGAAAATCCCATCGACGTGGCCTTCGTGGGCATCGGGGAAAACGGACACCTTGCCTTCAACGATCCCCCCGCCGACTTCGAGACGGAGCGGGCGTATCTGGTCATCGAACTGGAGGAAAAGTGCCGCAGACAGCAGCTGGGCGAAGGGTGGTTCCCCACTCTGGAAGATGTGCCCAAGTTCGCCGTCTCCATGAGCGTGAAACAGTGCATGAAGGCCAAATGCATCATCAACACGGTTCCCGACAAGAGAAAAGCCGAGGCCGTGAAAATGGCGCTGGAAGGCCCCGTCACGAATATGTGCGCTTCCTCCATGCTCCAGAGACACCCGGAGTGCTACACCTTCCTGGATGAAAATTCCGCTTCCCTTCTTTCCAGGTAAGCGGGACTTTCCCGAAAGAAAAAAGAGCCGTTCCGAAAGGGGCGGCTCTTTTTTTGCGTTTGCGTTTTTTTCAGAAGGAGCGCTTCGGGTAGCCCGCCTCCAGAAGGATTTCGGAAGCGTGCAGGAAATCCCTCTGCAAATGGGCCGGATCGTGAGCGTCGGCATTGACGATGACGGGAATGCGTCTTTTGGCCGCCTCCCGGAGGATGGGGAGGGAGGGGTACTGCTCGTTGCACTCCTTGTGCCAGCCG